>JAIEPP010000157.1 GCA_019748335.1 Xanthobacteraceae bacterium | reverse complement strand
GTTCGTACTTCAACCGGCGGGTCGGCCGACAAGGGAGTTCCGGTGCGCCGAAAGTGAATCGCTTCGGCGGTACCGAGGGCGTGCACGAAGGCGTCGAGGGTCTGTTCCGGGTTGGCCGAGGTCTGTAGCGCGCTCGCAAGCGCGTCGGCGACCGCCTTGGTCGCGCGCGCCGCCGGCTCGTTTTCATCGACCAGCTGGGTGGGAGCGAAGATTTGCAAGGAAATGCCGCCAAGCAGGAGCACGGCCACGAACATGCCGCCGAGTGGTAGCAACAGGCGTTGGCGAAGAGAGAGGCTTTTCCACATTCGGACGATTCTAACCCCCTGGCGGAAGTTACCCTTTTCAAATGGAGCGAAAGACCTATCTAATCCGTCGAGGTCGGAATGATGCACGATACCGGCAAATCGACAACGAGGATATTGATCGTCGACGACCATCCGGTGGTTCTGTCGGGTTGCCGATCGCTGTTCGCTTCGGACGCTTCGATAAAAATCGACGAAGCCGCAGACGCCAAATCCGGTCACCGGGCATTCGTGACGAAAAAGCCCGACGTTACGGTGATCGACATCAAGCTTCCGGACGTATCGGGTTTCGAACTGATGCGCAGGATCCGCAAGGACGATCCGGACGCCAAAATCATCATGTTCAGCATGAACGACGATCCCGCCTTCGTGGTGCGCGCCGTCGAAATGGGCGCGCAGGGTTATGTCTGCAAGGGAGACGATCCTCGCGTGCTGGTGAAAGCCGTTCGCAAGGTGGCGGCAGGTGAAAATTTCATTTCGCCGCAACTGGCCGAGGCGGTGACGTTCTCCAGCGCCGCTATCAAGGCCAACCCTGCCTCGCAGATGAGCGCGCGGGAACTGGAAATCCTGCGTTTGCTGGGACGCGGCGACAAGATTGTCGAGGTCGCTGAGGCGCTCGATATTTCGTACAAGACCGTCGCCAACACCACGTCGCTCTTGAAGCAGAAGCTCGGCGCCAAGAGCCACTCCGATCTGATCAGGATAGCGGTCGAGATGGGTCTCGGCTGATCGCCGCAAACGAAACCGGCCGCGCCTGAAGGCACGGCCGGGCACCGTCTGGAATTCGCGCTCGCCTGGGCAATGGTACGGCGGGCACGAATTCCGGCGAACGTCGGCGCTTAATGGCGATGACGGCTCCAGCCATAATGATGTCCGCGGCCCCGGCCCCAGCCGTAGTGATGACCGCGCCCGCCATAGTGGCCCATGTGACCGTGGCCGTGCCCATGGCCGCCGCGGACTTGAATCACGGCGTCATCCTGTACCGCCATCGGGGCCATGCCGAGCCGCGCCGAGGCGGAGCCGGTCAACGCCAGCGTCGATGCGAACAGCGCCACACCGATGATCAAAATACGTTTCATGTGATTTCCTCCCGATCGCAGGATTGCGATTTGTGCAACAAGTTCCCGTTGAGGGGATTGTTCCGGGCGTTGAAGGCGTAACGTATTATTTGCCTTGGCAAGAGACCGATTGCCGTTTGTTCCCGTCTGATAGTGTCGGCTACCATGCTGCCGGGACCACGCTTCGAAACCCGAAATCGTAGCTGGCGACGTGCGGCGCACGGGCGTTTGCGATTCTGGGCCTGCGCTTGCCGGCTTGCTTTCTGGCAGGCTTCAAACGTCCCGCCCACGCGGCCGGCGGCTCCGTGATCGCCATCGCGAATGCTCGCGTCGGCGCGTCTGCTTGCGTGATCAGTGGCGGCGGCGGACCCTGCGTCACAATCGAGGGGGAGGGCGGCGGTACGATCGTCGGAAGGCTGGTGTCGAACACGGTCGCTTCCGGCCATTTGTGTGCTGAATGCAGACGGATGATGGTCTTGTCGACCCCCGCCCGGGCCGGTGCGGCTACCAGTTTCGGTAAGTACCAATCCGCCAGAAACAGCAGCGCCAGCAACAGGCTTCCGGTAAAGGTGAAGTATCGAGCAAGGGGCATTCACCACCATGATTGTTGTCTGTTAAGCCCCGAATTGATGATCCCGAGGGAACTGCCGATCCAACGGGAAAAATAAGCAATTGTTCCCGTGTCTCTGACTGGTGAAAATCAGGAAAAAGTGGCAATTAGCCTGCGTTGTTCGAATATGGGGGTGTTGATGGCTGATCCAGATGTCGCGAGCGCGGCCCTCGTCCGGGCCTGGGGCGCATATCGGCTGATCAACCAGAGCGTCGATGAGAATGACGAAAGGCGCGTCATCCTCGAACGCCTTATCCGGCAACGTCGCGAGGCGGGGATCGATGATCCGGAAATGCTGGCTGTTGCCGGGCTCAAGTTTCTCAAGCAACTGGATCAGCCCGGAACGTCACGGCGGGATTAGGTGCGGGCAACTAATACTTCACCAAATCGGGAAAAAGTGGAACAACTGGCCCGCGTCGGGGTTGCCGGATTGCATCATGCAAACTGGAGGACGATCCCTTGAAAAAGATTCTGATGATCAGCGCACTGGCCTTTGCCGCGACTACCGTTGCCAACACCGCGATGGCGGCTGAATTCTACGTGGTTCGCGACGCCAGCACCAAGAAGTGCACCGTCGTCGATACCAAGCCGACGACCACCACCGTCGTCGACAACGGTATCTACAAGACCAAGACGGAAGCCGAAACCGGCATGAAGACGACCAAGGTCTGCACCGAGTAACGATAGACCTTCCGAGAGAGAAAGGGCCGCAGCATTGCTGCGGCCCTTTTGCTTTCCGCGATCAGCGTCGCTGCAAGTTGCAGCTTTGCGGATCGCTTCCATCTTCACTCTGCGAATTTCGGCGGGCGAGTCTGTCCGCGCGTTTGCCGACGGCGATGATGGCAACAAAGCGGGTCACCCAGACGATCACGTATAAGCCCTAGCTAGGCCGGATGCCTGCGCCAACCTTCATGCTTGCGTGCGTCTATCCTATGCAACCGTCATTGCGAGCGCAGCGAAGCAATCCATATCTCAGCCCGCCGTGCATGGATTGCTTCGCTGCGCTCGCAATGACGACGTCGGAGAGCCTCGCTCCCCGGATGGCGCTTTCCTCGTCCGGGCCACTGGATCTCCCAGCCTTCCAATTTTGCAATAGAAGCCATGTCGACATTGAAATACCTTGCCCCGGCGCGGCGCTCTAAGGTCCGCGTCAATCACCCACAAGAATCAGCCTTTGGGAACGCGAGAGGAAATACGGCCCGATGACGGATGTTGCTGCAAAATCGAAAGGCACGGCCGTGCCGGCGCTGCCGACCTGGCCGGACGAGGTCTATCGCGTCCTCAAGGACGCCGGCGTCAAGCAGGTCGCGATGGTGCCGGATGCCGGCCATAGCCGGCTGATCCGCTCGTTCGAGGCCGATCCGGAAACCCGCGTCGTGACCTTGACCACCGAAGAAGAGGGTGTGGCGATGCTGGCCGGCGCCTGGCTCGGCGGCCAGCGCGGCGTGCTGCTGCTGCAGTCGAGCGGCGTCGGCAACTGCATCAACATGCTGTCGCTGCCGACCATCTGTCACATGCCGCTGTTGATGATCGTGACCATGCGCGGCGACTGGGGCGAGTTCAACCCGTGGCAGATTCCGATGGGGCAGGGCACCCGTGCCGCCCTGGAATCCGTGGGCGTGATCGTCAACAAGGTCGATGAGCCGGATCTGGTCGCCTCCGCGGTCCAGGGCGCGGCGCACCTTGCCTTCAACACCTGGAAGCCGGTGGCGCTTCTGATCGGACAGCGCGTGCTCGGCGCCAAGAACTTCAAGGAGCTGGCCCGCAAATGACCAATCCAAATGCACTGTTGCACCGCCGCGATGTCGTCAACGAGCTGGTGCGGGCGCGCGGCGACCTGCTGGTGATCGCCGGACTCGGCGCGCCGAACTGGGACGTCTCGGCCGCCGGCGACCACGCCAACAACTTTCCGCTCTGGGGCGCGATGGGCGCGGCCTCGATGATCGGGCTCGGTCTCGCCCTGGCGCAGCCGAAACGAAAAGTTCTCGTCATCACTGGCGATGGCGAGATGCTGATGAACCTCGGCTCGCTCGCCACCATCGGCGTCGAGGCGCCGCCGAATCTCACGGTCGCCGTGCTCGACAACGAGCGTTTTGGCGAGACCGGGATGCAGAAGACCCATACCGCGGCCGGTGTCGATCTTGCGGCCGTCGCGACCGCGGTCGGCATTCGCACTTCGCGGATCGTCCGGACCATGGCCGAGGTCACGGAACTGCGCGACCTCGCCCATGAAGGCCGCGGCACGGCCTTTGCGCAGATCAAGATTGCGCCTGAAGCGCTGGTGTTCGTGATGCCGCCGGCCGACGGCGTCATCCTGACCTCGCGCTTCCGGCAATCGGTGCTTGGCGACGAGGCACTCTATAACTGAGGCGTCGTCGTTTCGGTCGACCGGGTGCGCAAGCAAGACATCCGGCGAAATAATAAAGGGAGGATTGATGATGCGGCGTTCGATGGCGTTGGCGTTTGCGGTTGTCATGAGCCTGGCCGTCACGGCGCAGGCGCAAACCGCCTGGCCGGCAAAGCCGATCAAGATTCTGGTCGGCTACGCGGCGGGCGGCAGCACCGACGTTACGGCTCGCATCATCGCCCAGGCGCTCTCGGAACGGCTCGGGCAACCGGTGCTGGTCGAGAATCGCGCCGGTGCCGGCGGCAATATCGCCGCCGAGGCCGCCGCGAAGGCGGATCCGGATGGCTACACGCTGTTGATGGCGACCAGTTCGACATTCGCGACCAATCCGGCGCTCTACAAGAGCCTGCCGTTCGATGTGCAGGCGGACTTCGCGCCGATCACGGTGACGGCGTTCATTCCGAATCTGATGGTCGTCAACCCCGCGGTGCCGGCCAGCAACCTCGCGGACTTCATCGCCTACGCCAAAGCCAATCCCGGCCAGCTCAATTACGGCTCGGCCGGCAACGGCACCTCGCAACATATTTCGGGGGCGTTGTTCAGTTCATTGGCCGGCGTGCAGATGGCCCACATCGCCTATCGCGGCGGCGCGCCGGCCGTCAACGATCTCCTGGGCGGACAAATCCAGCTATTGTTCGCGCCGCTGGTCGAGGTGGTTCAGCAGGTGCGCGCGGAGAAGCTGCGGGCGCTCGGCATCACCACGGCAAAGCGATCGCCGCTGCTGCCCGACGTGCCTACCGTCGCGCAGACGCTGCCCGGCTACGAAGTCACGCTGTGGAATGGGCTCTTGGCTCCGGCGAAGACGCCGCCCGAGATCATCGAGCGCGTCAACCGCGCCGCGATCGACGCGCTGCGCTCGGACGAGGTGAAAGCAAAGCTGGCCGAGCAGGGCAGCGAGCCGGTCGGCAATTCGCCGGCCGAATTCAAGGCCTTTATCGGCAGCGAGCTCGTCAAGTGGAAGCGCCTGGTAGAGATCTCGGGTGCGACGGTGCAGTAGACATCAAGAGGTGCGGTGCTAGCCCGTCATATTGATCTTCCAGAGTCCTTCCCTGGCGAGCTGTTCGATCTCGGACATGATCAGCGTCGCGATCGTGGTGGTCGCGATCGACGGCGGATCGGCGACCGGCGAGGCCAGAATCAACTCGCGCGAGACCGGCGGGTTGACGAGGGCGGCCATCTCCAGCCGCTTGGCCGCGAGTTCGGCGCGGATCGCCGATGGCGGGAGCAGCGTATAGCCGAGGCCTTCCTCCATCAGGCTGATCTGGGCGCGATACGAATCGGCCTCGATCATGGCGTTGAGCGTCAGCCGCTGGCGGGCGACCGCCTTCTCCAGCAGCGCCCTCAGCCCGTGCGAAATACTGGGCAGAATCAGCTTCTGCTTCACCAGCCACTTCAGGTCGACCTGCTTGCGCTTGTTCAGTCCCGATCCCGGCGGCCCGACCACGACGATGTCCTCACGCCCGATCGATTGAACCTGCAGATGCAGGTCGGCCGCGGGGCCGTAGATGATCGCAAGATCCATCTCGCCGCGGTGCAGCCATTCGACCAGATGTCCGCCATAGCTCTCGACGATGCGCAGCGAGATATCGGGGAATTCGTTGATGACACGGCGGGCAAAGCGTCCGGCGAATACGGCGCTCACGGTCGGCACCAGGCCGAGGATGACGCGGCCCGACGGGCTGCCTTTCGCCGACTGCAGGTCGTCGCGGACCTGTTCGATCTGGCGAATCAGTCCGGTGGTGCGGTCGAGCAGCATCCGCCCGGCGCTGGTCAGCAGCATGCCGCGGCCGTTGCGAACGAACAGTTCGACGCGCAGCTCGTGCTCGAGCAGCTTGATGTGCCGGCTCAGCGCCGGCTGCGCCGAACGCAGCCGGTCCGCCGCCTTGCTGAGGCTGCCGAGCTCGGCCACGGCCCGGAAGGTGCGCAATTGCTTGAGATCCATAACTACCTTGAACGGGATTGCCTCGAGCGCAAAGATTGCCCCAAACGCTCATTCTCACCGCATCATAGGCCGTTTAGCTCCAATGAATAGCAATCCCGTACCAGCCTAACGCAGGTCAGCCATCGACCATCGCCTCGTTCATCCTCTGTGCGCCACCCAGCAGCCTGATGTTGAGCTTGCCGCTGGAAAACAGCATCTCGTTCAGCGCATCGCCGAGATCGGCAGATTGAACCGTCGTACCCCCATCCCGAACGATGCTGGCCTGCGCCACACGGCGCATCAGTTCCTTGATGAAAGCCGCGCTCACGCCCTGCGTGCGTCGCGCGGCTTCGTTGACGATCGCATCGCCGAGCGGAAGTCCCTTGCCGTAGAGTCGAACCAGCTTGTCGCGGCCGGCGTCGTCGGGCAGCGGTACCTCGATCGCCTGGTCGATCCGGCCCGGCCTGCTGGCCAGCGCCGCTTCGAGTTGTTCGGGGCGATTGGTCGTCAGCACGAACAGGATGTCGGCATCCTGCTTCAATCCGTCCATTTCGTTGAGCAGCCTGTTGAGCAAAGACTCTTCGCAAGCTACTCCCATCATCTCGCGGTCACGACCGATGAGGTCAACGTCCTCGATCACGACCATGGCGGGCTGCAGCAGCCGTGCAAGGCTCATGTAATGGCCGAGCCCCCCGATTTGCTCAGCGGTGATGATCAGTGTCGTGTGGTCCGGCAGATTGCCGGCGAGATAGCGGATCGTATGTGTCTTGCCGGTCCCGGGCGGACCGTAGAGCAGGATGCCTTTCCGGGTCGATTGGCCGAGCTCGCGCAACCTGGCGCGGTGTCCGACAAAACTCAGCACGTTTCGATCGAGCAGCCTCAGTGTCTCATCGGGCAGGATCACGTCCTCTCGTTTGACCGGTGGCAGCTTGTGAACCGTCAGGCCCTTGGAGCTGCCGCGGTACTCCGTATCGGCATCGAAAGACAATACCTTGCCACGATAGGCGTGAGCGGTATTGACGACGTTTTCAATCTCGGAAAAACGCTGCCTGACGAACTCGGCGCCGTCTGTTCCGGCGGGTACCGCGATCTCGATACGGATACCAGTCTCCCGACCGGGTTCACGATAGGCGGAGAGCAGAACCGCGTAGTGCAGGTCACCGGCGAGACAGAGCCACAGTCCGTTATCGAGACATTTCACCGGTTCGGCTTCACCGATGTCGACCTCGTGATATTGCGCGGGGGCAATGGTATCGGCGTTTCGCCTGAATTCGGTCAGTGCGGCGATCGTCAAGGTTTCGTAGCGGTGACGTTCGTGAATGCCGAAGAACCGCACCGCGGTTGCGCCGAACATGTTATCGACTGCAGCCTGCACGTCGGCCTGCATATGGCCGGGAAACTGCCGCGAGGTCGCGACCAGTTGATCGCGCGGCACACCCGCGAAATGCCATTCGAGCGCTTCGTTCGCATATTCGAACTGCTTTTCCTTGGTGATTTTACCGAAGTTTTTGGCGACCCCCAACGCGCATTTATCGCAAATCACAATCGTCTTGCCGCCGACGCGAAATTCGTTGTCACCGGTGAAGTCTCTGCACATTCTGCAGCTTCGCGTTCCAATGTCCTCGCCGGCCTCAACCGTCATCGATAATGGATGTCCGGATGCGAGGACCCGTTGCCGGACATCCCGCAGCATCGCTTCAGCGGCGACCCTCGGATACGTCCCGCATACGGCCTTGCCTTGATCTTCGGCGGTCGCGACGACCTCGATGGCCTCTGCCGTGGTCTTGCTGAACACCGAGCGGACAAGATCGACGACGAAATCCACCGGAGTCTGGTCATCGCGGTGAAGGACGAGCTGAAGGTAATCGGCCTCGGCGTGAACATCATGCATCGAAATGCCCCCTGAAAACGAATTGAACGATCAAGAATGTCAGACCAGAACAAAACATGAACCGTGTCAAGTGGTTTCTCGCTTTGATTGTTGTGGACCTGATCGACACCCCAACGCAGCCGAGTGTGTCGCGCTCGAATTCCGATTGCGCTTGTGACGCGATTGAGTGATCAACGTCGTGCGCGCGTGCGCGCTATATTCATGCAAGTTAGCCGACTAGCCGATAGCGACACCCTCATGACTGTCCCTTCCGTCACACCCTCAGACATCCGCCGCGCCCTGTTGCTGCGCGAGGAAATCGCGCTGCTCGATCTCAGGCACGAAGCGGCCTTCGCCACCGGCCATCCGCTGTTCGCCGCCAACCTGGCCGCGGACCGGATCGCGCTGGAAGCCGCGTTGCGGCTGCCGCGCAAGGATGTGCCGATCGTGCTGTACGATGCCGGCGAAGGCCTCGTGCCGGCTGCGGCGGATCAGTTCAAGGCCCTGGGCTACACCGACATCCGCCAGCTCGACGGCGGGCTCGATGGCTGGCGGCGGGCCGGTTACGAAATTTTCGAGGATGTAAATTCCTACGCCAAGGCGTTCGGCGAACTGGTCGAGCATCGCCGCCACACGCCTTCGCTCGCGGCCGACGAAGTCGCTGATCTGATCGCAACCAAGGCCAATATTCAAATCCTCGACGTCCGCCGCTTCGACGAATACGCGACCATGAACATTCCGGGCTCGATCAGCGTGCCCGGCGCGGAGCTGGTGCTGCGCGCTGGCCGCGCCGCGCCGGATCCGGAGACCACCATCGTCGTCAATTGCGCCGGGCGCACCCGCTCGATCATCGGCACCCAGTCGCTGATCAATGCCGGCGTCGCCAACAAGGTGGTGGCGCTGCGCAACGGTACCATCGGCTGGACACTGGCGAGCCAGAAACTCGAACACGGCTCGAACAAGCGCGGCGAGATCGGCCCGTTCGAGGGCGCGGAAGTCAATGCGCGCAACGTCGCCTATCGCGCCGGCGTCCGGCATATCGGCATGGCGGAAATGGCTGACCTGCAGGCGCAGACCGATCGCACGCTCTATCGCTTCGACGTCCGCGACGAGGCGGAATACAGCGCTGGCCACCTCAAGAGCTTTCGCCATTACCCCGGCGGACAACTGGTCCAGGAGATCGACATGGCAGCACCGGTGCGCGGCGCGCGCATCGTGCTGACGGACGCGAGAGGTGTCCGCGCCGACATGACCGGGTCGTGGCTGGCGCAAATGAGCTGGGAGGTATTCGTGCTCGACGGCAGCTACGACGGCGCCCTGGAAGTCGGCCCGCCGGTGGTGGTGCCGAAACCCGATCCGTCGCGCCGTTACCGCCGTCCCTATGAGGGCACCGACGTCAACTTGGCTGCGATGCAGGCCTATCTCGACTGGGAATACGGCCTCGTCGACCAGCTCCGCCGCGACGCCACGCATGGATTCTACGTGATCTGATTCAGTGGCAGAGCTACGGCGCAGGGTGCGCCGTAGCTCGAAGTGCCTGCCAACGGCTTCAACGTTCAGAGAATGAAGTCGTTCGCGGTGAAGGTGTAGGCGTGCGACATGTAGATCTGCATCTCGGCCGTCGCATCGCCGTTGATCGAGATGTTGAGCGTGGCAATGCCGTTTTGGGGGTTCGTGGTCTCCCAGATCTTGCCCGTCCAGTCGCCGGTGAAGTGGGCGGGATCGGCGAGGAAGGTGAAGGCCTGGTCGCCGGCCAGCGAGCCGTTGGCGTCGATCAGCGACAGGTCGATCTTGTCCTCGCCTTGCGTGAAGTCGACGATGGTATCGAGCTGACTGGCGCCCCACGATGTCCGGTTCTGCGACTCCTCGACGGCGGCGAAGCGGAACGTATCGGCGCCCTCGTTGCCGATCATGTAGTCGCCGCCCATGCCGCCGACCAGGATGTCGTTGCCGGTGCCGCCGACCATGCGGTCGTTGCCGTAGTTGCCGATCAGGGTGTCGTCGCCGGCATTGCCCTGCAGGTAATCGTCGCCGCCATGCGCCCAGCCGCTGTCGCCATAGATGACATCGTTGCCGTCGCCGCCGTAGAGGCCGTCATTGCCGTTTCCGCCATGGAGCTCGTCGTTGCCGCCGAGACCGTAGATCTGGTCGTCGCCGTCGCCGCCATAGACGATGTTGGCGGTGGCGTCGCCCTTGAAGGTGTCCGCGAACGACGTCAGATCGAATTGTTCGATCGACGACAGCGCGTCGCCCTGTGCCTCGCCGGTCCAGGTCGTCGACGCATGCGTCAGGTCGATGCTGACGGCGGCGGTGGCGTCATAGTAGGCTGCGATGTCGTAACCGTCGCCGCCCTGCAGGAGATCGGCGCCGGTGCCGCCGTTGAGGGTGTCGTTGCCGTCGCCGGCATCGAGCGTGTCGTTGCCGTTACCGCCGTATAGAAAGTCGTCGCCGCCGCCGGGGCCGTGGTGACGCGCCGCGCCGCCGTGCAGCACGTCATCGCCGTCGCCGCCATACAGCCAATCGTTGCCGGCGCTGCCGTCGAGGGTGTCGTTACCGCCATTACCGATCAGGGTGT
>JAIEPP010000180.1 GCA_019748335.1 Xanthobacteraceae bacterium | reverse complement strand
TGCCGCCAAATTCGAGGAAGTCGGCTTGATCGAGCGCACCGAGCCGGCGCTGGTTTAATATCCTGAATCCCACTTGCCTTCGAGAGGCCTCCAGTGACACCGCCAGACTATGAGTATCTGCGTAAGCTCTTGAAGGATCATTCCGGTCTCGACCTGTCCGCAGACAAGCAATATCTGATCGAAAGCCGCCTGCTTCCGCTGTCGCGCAAAAGCGGCCTGCCGGGCATCAGCGAACTCGTGCAAAAGATGAAGGGGGGCTCGGCTTCCCTTATCGCCCAGGTGGTCGAAGCCATGACCACCAACGAAACCTTCTTCTTCCGCGACAAGGTGCCGTTCGATCATTTCCGTGATTCGATCATGCCCGAGATCATGAAGGCGCGCGCCAATCGCAAGAGCATCCGGATCTGGTGCGCGGCCGGTTCGACCGGCCAGGAGCCGTATTCGCTGGCGATGGCGCTGAAGGAAATGGGCGCGGCGCTTGCCGGATGGCGGGTCGAAATCATCGCGACCGACCTTTCCCAGGAAGTGCTCGAGAAATCCAAGGCGGGCATCTACAGCCAGTTCGAGGTCCAGCGCGGACTTCCGATCCAGTTGCTGGTCAAGCATTTCAAGCAGTCCAGCGAATTCTGGCAGATCAGTTCCGAAATCCGCGCCATGGTCCAGCATCGGCAGCTCAACCTGCTGCACGATTTCTCCCAGCTCGGCGTGTTCGACGTGATCTTCTGCCGCAACGTGCTGATCTATTTCGACCAGGACACCAAGATCAACATCTTCGGCCGTCTCGCCAAGGTGATGGAACCGGATGGTTTCCTGGTGCTGGGTGCGGCGGAAACGGTGGTCGGCCTGACCGATGTGTTCAAGCCGTTCCCGGACAAGCGCGGTCTCTATCGGCCGAGCGGCGTGCGCGCGGCCACGATCGGCGCGATGCCCAAAATCGCGGCGATGGCAGGACATTGAGGCAGGACATCGAGAATGAGTGACGACAACAAGGGAACGGAGCGCGTCACGTTCAGCCGGGGCTATGATGTCTGCATCATGGCGATCGACGGCACATGGCGCCGCGATTGCCAGCTCAACGCGATCTCGGACACCGACGCTACCTTGACTGTCGAAGGCTCGATCCAGGGCCTCAATCTCAAGGAGTTCTTCCTGCTGCTGTCGTCGACCGGTCTTGCCTATCGCCGATGCGAACTGGTTCGCGTCAATGGCACGGAAATGGACATTCATTTCCTGAGGGGCAAGCCCTCCAAGAAGCGCTCGGGCGGGTCGAAAAAGGAAGAGACGATCAGCTGAGGCGACCGTGCCCGTCGGGCAAGCCTCAAGGACAAGTTCCATCGGCGTCAGCAGCCATTGCCTGTCTCCAGCAAGATCGCCTGGACATGCCGGCGAGCCCCGAAGCCACGATTGTCAGGTGTCGTTCCGGCCGTCGACCCGGGGCAGATGCCGTCGACTGCTGCATTCCGCACAGGACGCTCGTTCCCGATCCTTCCTGGGCGTGTCGCTACTTGTGCGTTACGCGAACGTCCCGTACAAATACGGTGCAGTTTGATCCGGTATGGGGCTAGTACCGTCACCTGAGTATGCGTCATGATTCACCACGCATGGACGATGCAACATGGCTGAAGAGCCCCTCTCCCGCGGAGAGATTTTTGTGGTCGACGACGACCCGGCGGTTCGCGACACGCTTTCGATGGTGTTGACGGCGGGCGGCTATCAGGTCATCTGCTTCGCGGATGGCGCTGCGCTGCTCGCGGTTGCAAGAACCCGGACGCCGTCCTGCATCCTGCTCGACGTGAACATCCCCGGCAAATCCGGCCTCGATATTCTGAAAGAGCTTCACGGCGAGGATTATCCCGCGCCGATCTTCATGATCTCCGGACAGGGCGATATCGCGATGGCGGTCACCGCCATCAAGAACGGCGCGCTGGACTTTATCGAAAAGCCGTTTCGCGGCAGCGAAATCGTGGCGCGGCTGGACGAAGCGATCGAGGCATATGCACGCCGGCAGGCAGAAAATTCTGCATCACGGATTGCGACGCTGCATTTTCCCGGCCGCGAACCGCTGACGCGGCGCGAGCGCGAGGTGCTTGAGCAGTTCACCGCCGGCGCATCCAACAAGGAAGCGGGACGCCATCTTGGCATCAGCCCGCGCACCATCGAGGATCACCGCGCCAATATCATGAAGAAGCTCGGTGCGCGGAATGCCGCCGATCTGGTCCGCATCGTGATGACCACCCAGCGTCAGGCCTGACCATAGCGTTTTCAAGTGACGCATGCCCTCGGACTTGATCCGTGGGTGGTTTCCGGTTCACGTAAAGAAAACGCGCCAAAAAAGAAGTCTCCTGCACAAGCGCTTACCCGGCAAGGGCTTTGCGGATCATGATCGCCATATCCGATTTGCGATAGGGTTTCGCGAGCAGCAGCACGCCCTCGTCGAGCCGGCCGTGATGGATGATGGCGTTTTCCGTATAGCCCGAGGTGAACAGCACCCTCAGCCCGGGCTTGACCTTCAGTATTTCGTTGGCGAGCTGGCGGCCGTTGAGGCCGGGCATGATCACGTCGGTAAACAGCAGATCGAACGGATGACCGGCATTGGCGATCGCGAGCGCCTCGGTCGCGTTGGCCGCGTCCAGCGTGACGTAACCCAGTGAATGCAGCTGCGTCAGCACGTAGTCGCGCACCAGCTTGTCGTCCTCCACCACCAGGATCGTTTCGTGACCGCCCTCGACGACCGGTGCCGGCGCCGGCTCGGCGGTGCGCAGCGTTCCCGCGGCCGGTGGCAGATACATCTTGATCGTCGTCCCGTGGCCCAGCTCGCTGTAGATCATGATGTGACCGGCGGATTGCTTGACGAAGCCGTACACCATGCTGAGCCCGAGGCCGGTGCCCTTGCCGGGACCTTTCGAGGTGAAGAACGGATTGAACACCTTGTCGAGCATGTCGGCCGGAATGCCGGTCCCGGTATCGCTTACCGCGATCATGGCGTAGCGGCCGGGCCGGACGTCGCTGTGCATCTTTGCATAATTTTCGTCGAGCACGACCGATCCGGTCTCGATGATGAGCTTGCCGCCGTCCGACATCGCGTCGCGGGCGTTGAGCGCGAGATTGAGGATCGCGGTGGCCAGCTGATTGGGATCGACCAGCGCCGGGCATATCTCGTCCTCGAATACCGATTCGATCTCGACATGTTCACCGAGCGTGCGCTGCAGCAACTTGGCAGTGTCGATGATCAGCGTGTTGACGTCGGTTTCGCGCGGCTCCAGCGGCTGCTTGCGGGCGAAGGCGAGCAGATGTTGGGTCAGATCGGCGCCCCGTGACGCCGCTTCATCGATCATCCGCGTGATCGCGGCCAGTTGCGGCTCGCCCCGGACCGCATCGGCCAGAATTTCGATCGTCCCCGTGATCACGGTGAGGATATTGTTGAAGTCATGCGCGATGCCGCCGGTGAGCTGGCCGACGGCTTCCATCTTTTCGGCCTGCCGGATGCGGTCCTCGGCTGTGATCTTTTCGGTGAGGTCGCGCATGAAGCAGTTGAACACGAAGCCGTCGCGGGTCTTTAGCGCCGTGATGCTCAATTCGGTGGTGAATTCGGTCCCGTCGCGCCGCCTGGCCTGGACCTCGCGGCGGGGCCGTAAAACCTGATCGTGGCCGGCCTTCAGAAAATTTCCGAGGTCGGTCTGAATCGGCCCCTGGGTCGGATCCGGGGCGAGCAGCTCGAAAACGCTTTTTCCGAGCACCTCCGTCCGCGGCCATCCGAAAATGACCTCCGCCTGCGAATTCCAGTCCCGGATGGCGCCGCGTTCGTCGGTCTGGACGAAAGCATCGAGCGCGGAATTGATGATGCCGCGCGCGAGTTGCTCGCTTTCGCGCAAGGTCTCCTGCGCCAGCCGGCTTTCGGTCATGTCGCGGCCGACAAAGAAGAACCGCATGGCCGGCTCGGACCAGGTTCCGAGCCACGACAGCCATACGGGCCGGCCATCCTTGTGCAGGCCGCGGGTGTCGGAAATTTTCGGACGCAGCCCGCGCCGCGCTGCGCGCATTTCCGCGCGGGCATTTTCGAGATGGTCCGGGTGGATGAAATCGACGCCGCTGCGGCCGATCATTTCCTCGGGGCGATACCCCAATACGGCCTCACAACTCGGGCTGATCTGAACCAGGTATCCGCGGGAATCCATCACCAGAATCAGATCCTGTGACGTCTCGAAGACGCGGCGAAGCTCCTCGGTCTGTTGCCGCAGCGCCTGCCGGGTCTTGTTGCTGTCGGTGATGTCTCGGACCACCTTGGAAATGCCGATGGTCACTCCCGAGGGTGCCTTGATCGGTGAGATGCTGAGCGAGACTTCGATCGGCCTGCCATCCTTGCGCAGGCGTATCGTTTCGTTGTGCTCGATGCTCTCGCCCCAGCCGATCCGGCGAAGGGTATCCTGCACCTCCGGCAGCCGGTCTTCGGGGACGAGCAGCGCGACGCTCTGGCCCGCGGCTTCCGCCGCGGTGTATCCGAACAGGCGTTCGGCGGCCGAATTCCATCCCGTGATCGTGCCGTCGAGCGACAGGGTGATGATGGCGTCGTTGGACGATTCGACCGCGGCGCTGAACAGCCGTTCGCGCTCCGCATGGTGATCGCGCGCGGCGATAGTACGACGGTGTTCCCCGACCTCGCGTTCCAGCGCCGCGGCTTTGGCGTTGGCCTCCTCCATGACATGCGCGAACGCGCGCGCGAGCACGCCGGTCTCGCCGCCCGCGTCGGTCGGAATCGCGGCAGTGCCGCTGCGGGCGGCCGCCTCGACGGCCTCGGTCAACTGCACGATCGGCCGGGTCAACGATCGCGCGATCAGCAGCGCCAGCACCGTGGCGCACAATACGGCGATCAGTCCGACGGTGATCGAGCTTTTCTGGATCGCCTGTGCCGGCGCCATGAAGATGGCGTTCGACATCGATTCGATCACGGCAGTCCACTCGCGGTCGATCAGAAGGGCGGGCGCCATCGCTTCACCGCCGCGCCGTCCGGCCTGATTGGGCGCCATATGAGCGACACTTTGCGTGGTGCCGATCGATGCGGCCAGATCAGGAAAGTCCTTCCGCCAGTCGGTCGGCCTGCCCAATTGGGCGCCGAATTCGCGCGTCCGGTCGGGATGGACCAGATAGTTGCCCCGCGCATCGACGACATAGACATCCTCGTCGAGCCGTACCGACGACCGGACGCGCTCGAGCGCGGGGCGCATGTCGGCGGTAGCGATGACGATGCCGAACGGCTTGCCGTCGGGCGCCATGACCGGCATCGCGATCCGCATCGTCGGCGTGTGCGGCGTCTCGATGACGCCGTTCTCTTCGTTCAAATCGACCGGCGAGACGTAGATTTCGGTCGGCGCCAGCTTGATCGTGTCACGGAAATACGGCGCGTCGCCGACTTGCTTCAGCTCTGCTTCCGGCACGATCCGGATGGCTTCGTTCGGGCCCGAGCGATCGACGCGCACCAGTTCCCGGTGGCCATCCTCGATCCCGATGAAGCGGAGCGAATGAGCCGGCCTGAGCGGCATTTGGGCGGCCAGCCGGGTGGCCAGCCGCTCGCGCCAGACCGCTTCGGTGGTGTGGTCGACCGGATCGATCCCGCCGTTGAGATGCGCGCGGACCACGCCCGCGACCGCTGCCAGGCCATGAAAGGTGATGATATCGCCGCGGCCGCTGCGGACGCTCGACTCCAGGTCGCTGGCGACAAATTTCGAATGCGTCTCGATTCGATCGAGAACACGCGGCAGCAGTGCTTGTAGCAGGCTGCTATAGCTCAGCCATCCGACCGCGGAGACCGCGATGGCGACCAACGCAATCATCGCGATGGCAAGCCTGGTTGTGAGCGTCATCTTGCTGTCGCACGACCTCCCGTGGATCCCGGACGAGCTGCCGGGCGAATCCAATGCTAGGGCGCATTACGGGCAGGAAGCAACACCGCCGCTCGGTCTGGATGCTGGGTGACGTCCGGCCGCTTCGAGGCACCGCGCGACCGCTGCCAGCAGGTCCGGGGGTTTGAACGGCTTTTGCAGGCTGGTAACGGCGCCCAGCTTGGTCGCCATGGCCAGAAAGTCGGGGATTGACTCCGATTCAGAAGGCAGCGACTGCCCGGAAATCACGATGATCGGGATCCGGGGGTGCTGCTGGCGAACCATCCGCATGGTCTCGAAGCCGTCCATTCCCGGCATGAAGAGGTCGAGAAACAGTAGATCGAATTGTCCGGCTTCGAGCGATAAGAGCCCTTTGCGGCCATCGCTCGCGCTGACAACATCATGGCCGGCGCGCTCCAGCAACAGGCGGATGGTCGTCTGTACCGCGGCATCGTCGTCCACGATCAGTATTCTTGCCAAATCAAGGTTCTCCAGGTCCCGCCGGAACGGTCAACGGTTGCGAGCTTTGCGCGAAACCGCGGACTGCCGCAACTGCTTCCGTGCAAGCTGTCAAAAAGGCTGACGCAAAATTTTTCCATCCGCATGTTGCCGGGCAGACAGCCGGCGGGACGCGCATTGGCGGATCTGATTCGCCGGGAAAGGCAATGTGTGCGCGCATCAGCCGGCCCGTTCAGTTGCTCAGATACTCCGGATAGCGCGCCCGGATCCGGGCGAGCTCGCTGAGTGTGCCCGATAGATGGGTGCGCAGATGTTTCTGCGCCTCCTCGGGCTCCCCGGCGCCGATCGCTTTCACGATCAGTTTGTGGTGCCGCACGATGTCCTGGGCTTTTCCGGGGGAGGGCAGGTGCATCCTGCGCAGCCGGTCGATATGCCCGCTGCGGCTGCGCACCAGGGACCACAGGTCCTGCTTGTCGGTCGCGGCGTAAAGCCGGGCGTGGAACTCGTTGTCGGCGGCCATGAATTGTTCGAAGTCGCCGGCCTTGGCGAATTGCTGCTGGCGCGCGATGGTGGCGTTGAGCTCGGCCATGAACGCGTCGTCGTGATGGAGCGCGAGTCCGCGCACAATTTCGAGCTCGACCGCCTGTCGCAGGAAATGCGCCTGCTGTGCCAGCCGCACGTCGACCCGGCTGACCACGGTGGCATATTGCGGGAACACCTCCACAAGCCCTTCCTCCTCCAGCCGCATCAGGGCGTCGCGGATCGGTGTCGAGCTGACCCCGAACTGACCGGCCAGTGCGGCGCGCGACAGCGGCGATCCCGGCGGCAGTTCCAGCGAAATGATCATGTCGCGCAGGCGTTCGAACACCTGCGGCGCCGCCTGGCGATCGCGGTCGAGCCGGTCGGCGGTGCCCGGTGCGGTGCGGCGGGGAGCAATATGCGGTGGAGCCATCAATCGAACCGGCCGTTTCAGATCGGACTTGCGTCAAATACACTAATACATTAGTGCATTTGGCCAAGGGCGTCAACGTGACCCGCCGGAGGAGATGCACAATGAATAGCAGGATATGGCGCGCTGGCGCGTTCGCCGTGGCGGCGCTGGGTCTAATGCTGCCGGTTACGCCTGCCTCGGCGCAGGCCAAGAGCGAGATCGCGCTGTCGCGGCAGCCGGGC
This sequence comes from Xanthobacteraceae bacterium, assembly GCA_019748335.1. Lineage (GTDB taxonomy): Bacteria > Pseudomonadota > Alphaproteobacteria > Rhizobiales > Xanthobacteraceae > Bradyrhizobium. The sequence goes on along the minus strand of JAIEPP010000180.1, from coordinate 3,209 downwards.
ATTTTCTACATGCCATCGCACATCATGGAAAAGAACAAACTGATCGAGAAGCATGCCGCGGCGCTCGGTGTGCCCGGCGTCACCACCAAGTGGATCAATCTGAGCGGCGGCGGTGCGCAGACCGACGCGCTGCTGGCCGGCGGCGTCGATATCCTCAACACCGGCACCGGCAATCTGCTGTTGCTCTGGGACCGCACCCGCGGCGGCGTCAAGGGCATCGTTGCCACCTCGGCGCAGCCGATGACGCTGATCAGCCGCGATGCCAATATAAAATCCATCAGGGATTTCGGCCCCAACGACAAGATCGCGGTGCCGACGGTAAAAGTCTCGACCCAGGCGATCGTGCTGCAGATCGCGGCCGCAGAGGCGTTCGGCGCCGACCAGTGGTCGAAGCTCGACCCCAACACCGTGCAACTCGGCCATCCCGACGCCTATGTGGCGATGACCAATGCCCAGCACGAAGTCCGCAACCACTTCTCGATTCCGCCGTTCACTTTCCTCGAACTGAAGAACGTGGCCGGCGCGCATGTGGTGCTGTCGTCGCCCGACGTGATGGGCGGCCCGCTGAGCCAGGCGCAGTTTTTCACCATGACAAAATTCGCCGACGCCAATCCGAAGATCATCCAGGCGGTGTTCGACGCCACCAAGGAAGCGCAGGATTTCATCCGCAGCGATACCAAAGCGGCGGTGGATATCTACAAGGAAGTCACCGGCGACAAGACCAGTGTCGAGGATCTGCTGGCATGGCTGAAGGAGCCAGGCATGATGGAGTGGAACCTGCAGCCGCAGGGCACCATGAAGTTCGCCGCCCACCTGTTCAAGACCGGCACGCTGAAATCAATGCCGAAAGCCTGGACCGACTATTACCTGCCGGTCGCGCACGACCTGAAGGGCAATTGAGCGACATGACTGCACTTCTCGACGTCAGTGACGTAACGCTGCGCTACAAGACGTCGAGCGCGATGGTGACCGCGACCGAACGTGTCAGCTTCACGGTCAATCGCTCGGATCGTTTCGTGCTGCTCGGCCCTTCCGGTTGCGGCAAGTCGACCCTGCTGAAGGCGGTCGGCGGCTACATGAAGCCGAGCGAAGGCAAGATGCGGATTTCCGGCCGCGAGATCTCCGAGCCCGGCGCCGACCGGATGATGATCTTTCAGGAGTTCGACCAGCTGCTGCCGTGGAAGACGGTGCTGGAAAACGTCATGTTTCCGCTGCTGATGACGCGCCGGCTGCCGCGCAAGGAAGCGGAAGCCCGCGCGCGGGCTTATATCGAGAAAGTCAGCCTCACGCGCGTGGTCGATGCCTACCCGCATACGCTGTCCGGCGGCATGAAGCAGCGCGTCGCGATCGCGCGCGGCATGGCGATGGAGCCGGATATCTTGCTGATGGACGAGCCGTTCGCCGCGCTCGACGCGTTGACGCGCCGTACCTGCCAGGACGAATTGCTGCAGCTCTGGGCCGAAACCAAGTTCACCGTGCTGTTCGTGACTCATTCGATCGCGGAAGCGATCAAGATCGGCAACCGCATCCTGCTGCTGTCGCCGCATCCAGGGAGAGTCAAGGCCGAGGTCGTCGACGTCGATCAAGTCTCCAGCGAAGACGGCAGTGCCGGCCGGCTGGAAAAGCAGATCCACGATCTGCTGTTCGCCGATGCCGTTACGGCACACTGAGGGAGCGCGCGATGGGTGAAGCGAGGATCCTGCTGCACGACGCGACCGCCGCAGCTGATGTCCCGGTCGAGGTCGAGCGCAAGCTCACCGTGCTGGAACTGCTGTGGAACGACGGCTTCGTCCGCAAGGCCGTGATCATCATCTTCCTCGCGGTCGCCTGGGAAGCCTATGGCACCTTCCTCGACAATCCGCTGCTGTTTCCGACCTTTCACGACACCATCCTGACGATGTTCGAGAAGGTCAAGGACGGCACCATTCCGCTGCGCGCCTGGGCCTCTTTGAAGGTGCTGTTCATGGGCTACAGCGCCGGCATCGTGCTCGCCGCCGTCTTCACCATTTTGGCGATTTCGACCCGGATCGGCACCGACTTCCTCGAAACCATCACCGCGATGTTCAACCCGCTGCCGGCGATCGCGCTGCTGCCGCTGGCGCTGATCTGGTTCGGGCTCGGCAATGGCAGTCTGGTGTTCGTGCTTGTTCATTCGGTGCTGTGGCCGGTCGCGCTCAACACCCATTCCGGCTTCAAGAGCGTGTCGAACACGCTGCGCATGGTCGGCCGCAACTACGGCCTGCGCGGTCTGCCTTACGTCGCGCGCATTCTCATTCCTGCGGCGTTCGGCTCGATCCTCACCGGTCTCAAGATCGGGTGGGCGTTCGCCTGGCGCACGCTGATCGCGGCCGAACTGGTGTTCGGCGTCTCGTCGGGGCAGGGCGGTCTCGGCTGGTTCATCTTCGAGAACCGCAACCTGCTCGACATCCCCGCCGTGTTCGCCGGCCTGCTGACCGTGATCATCATCGGGCTGATCGTCGAAAACCTGATCTTCCGCACCATCGAGCGCAATACCGTCCAGAAGTGGGGCACCCAGTCATGACCGCCAACAACAAGAAGCCGGCCGACCTTCGCAGCGCGCGCTGGTTCGCGCCCGACGATCTCCGCGCTTTCGGCCACCGCTCGCGCGCGATGCAGATGGGCTACGCGCCGGAGGAGTGGAAGGACCGGCCAGTGATCGCGATCCTCAATACCTGGTCGGACGCGCAGCCCTGCCACATGCATTTCAAGTCCCGCGTCGACGACGTCAAGCGCGGCATCCTGATGGCCGGTGGCTTTCCGATGGAGCTGCCGGCGCTGTCACTGTCGGAATCGTTCTTGAAGCCGACCACCATGCTCTATCGCAACATGCTGGCGATGGATGCCGAGGAATTGCTGCGCGGTCATCCCGTCGACGGCGTGGTGCTGATGGGCGGCTGCGACAAGACCACGCCCGGGCTTTTGCTCGGCGCCACCAGCATGGGCCTGCCGACGATCTATCTTCCGGCCGGGCCGATGTTGCGCGGCAACTGGAAGGGCAAGACGCTGGGCTCGGGTTCGGATGCCTGGAAATACTGGGACGAACGCCGTGCCGGAAAGATCTCCGACAAGGACTGGGTCGACGTCGAGGCCGGCATCGCCCGCAGCTACGGCACCTGCATGACCATGGGCACCGCTTCGACCATGACCGCGATCGCCGAATCGATCGGCATGACCTTGCCCGGCGCATC
>JAIEPP010000150.1 GCA_019748335.1 Xanthobacteraceae bacterium | reverse complement strand
GTGGCCGTCGGCGGACGCGACCGCCACGGCATGATCTATTTCGGGCAGAGCCGTAACGGCCTGGCGCTCGGCGTACAGCTCGACGTCGGTTCGCGGGTACCGATCGCGACCACCGCGATGGGCCGGGCCTATATCTGGGCGCTGCCTCCGGACGAGCGTGCCGCTTTATTGCGCGAACTGCGCGACCATTACGGCAGCCGCTGGTCGCGGATGCGCGACGGCATCGAGCGCGCCGGAGAAATGGTGGCGCGTCACGGTTTCACGATTTCCGCCGGCGAATGGCAGACCGATGTCGCCGCGGTCGGCGTGGCGCTGAAACTCAACGACGGAACCGGACCGTATGCCTTTAATTGTGGCGCGCCGGCATTCCGCTTCACGGAAGATCGATTGGTCCGCGATATTGGACCTCGCCTTGTCGCGATGGTAAGGAACATCGAGGCAGCGCTGGGCGGCGTAGCCCCGCAATCAAAAAAATACGAAAGCAAAAAGCTCAAATCAGGAGGGAAAGTTGCACGTTTGGCCGAGGGGATCAGATAGCCTTCATCACGGTCTGCGCCGAAGTTCGCGCGGACATTCCCGCTCCATGTTCGGCATGGGCGAGACGAGATGACGCAGGCACAGCTCGCGCAGGGAAATGCTCCCCTGCTTGCGGTTCGCGACGTCAGCGTCGTGTTCGGCGGCATCATCGCGTTGAACGGCGTGTCGTTCGACATGCACAAGGGCGCCATCCTCGGGCTGATCGGACCGAACGGCGCCGGCAAGACCACGCTGTTCAATTGCCTCTCGAGGCTGTACCAGCCGTCCTCCGGCGACATCCTGATGGAAGGCGCCAGCATCCTGAAGCGGCCGCCGCACCGGATTGCGGAAATCGGCATCGGCCGCACCTTCCAGAACGTGGCGCTGTTCCCCAACCTTTCGGTGCTCGACAACGTTCGCGTCGGCACCCATGCGCGCACCTCCAGCGACATCATCTCGGATTCGCTGCGGCTGGCCTGGGTTCGCCGCGGCGAAGCCGACACCAACAGGAAGGTGCATGAGATCCTGGCCTATCTGGATCTCGAAAGCGTAGCCCACACCGTGGTGTCGGGCCTGCCGTTCGGCACCCAGAAGCGCGTCGAGCTGGCGCGTGCCCTCGCCGCCGATCCCAAAATCCTGCTGCTCGACGAACCCGCCGGCGGCCTCAACCATGAGGAAGTCTACGTGCTCGGCGACCTCATTCGCCGGATCCGCGACGAGCGCCACATGACCGTGCTGCTGGTCGAGCATCACATGGGTCTGGTGATGTCGATCGCCGACCACGTCGTCGCACTCAACTTCGGCCGCAAGCTCGCCGAGGGAACACCGGCCCAGGTCCAGGCCGACCCGGACGTCATCAAAGCCTATCTGGGGAGCAAGGACCAATGACAGCGATGCTCAACGTCAAGGATCTTCGCGCCTATTACGGCCAGGTCCAGGCGCTTCACGGCCTCTCCTTTGCCCTCAACGAAGGCAGCCTGACCACGCTTCTGGGCGCCAACGGCGCCGGCAAGACCACCACGCTGCGGGCGATCTGCAACATGGTGCGTTCGACCGGCGCGATCGAGTTCGAAGGCAAGCCGCTCACCGGCCGTTCTACCGAAAACGTCGTCCGTCTCGGTATCGCCCATGTGCCGCAGGGCCGCGGTACTTTCACCACCATGACGGTGGAAGAGAACCTGCAGCTCGGCGCCATCACCCGCAAGGACAGCGCCGCGATCGTTTCCGACATCGAGCGGATGTATTCGCATTTCCCGGTTTTGAAGGAACGCCACACCCAGCAGGCCGGCACGCTGTCGGGCGGCGAGCAACAGATGCTCGCGGTCGCGCGCGCGCTGATGCTGCGTCCGCGGCTGATGCTGCTGGACGAACCGTCGTTCGGCCTGGCACCGCTGATCGTGCGCGACCTGTTCAAGATCCTCGGCAAGATCAATCGCGAAGACAAGGTCACGATCCTGGTGGTGGAGCAGAACGCGCAGCTGGCGCTGGAGCTCGCCGACCAGGCCTATGTGATCGAAACCGGACGGATCGTGATGTCGGGCGACGCCAAGGACATCGCGAACAACGAAGACGTCCGTAAATCCTATCTCGGCTACTGAGGAACCGGCCATGGAACTCTTTACCAACCAAGTCCTGGCCGGCATCGCCACCGGCGCGATCTATGCCTGCATGGCGCTCGCCGTCGTGATGATCTACCAGGCGATCGACCATCTGAATTTCGCCCAGGGCGAAATGGCGATGTTCTCCACCTTCATATCCTGGCAGTTGATGCAGTGGGGCGTGCCGTATTGGGGCGCTTTCATCCTGACGCTGGCGCTTTCCTTTGCCGGCGGCATCCTGATCGAGCGCCTGCTGTTCAAGCCGCTGGCGAAAGCGCCGGTACTGACCAACGTCGCCGGCTTCATCGCGCTGTTCGCCATCGTCAACAGCGTCGCCGGCCTGATCTGGGATTTTACGATCAAGCAGTATCCGACGCCGTTCGGCTCCTCGCCCTTCCTCGGCAGCCAGCTGATTTCGACCCACCAGGCCGGCATGATCGGCGTCACCATTCTGCTGCTGATCCTGCTGTTCATCTTCTTCCAGTACACAAGGATGGGCCTGGCGATGCGGGCGGCGGCGTCCTTGCCCGAATCGGCGCGGCTGGTCGGCATCAACACCTCCTGGATGATCGCACTCGGCTGGGGCATGGCAACCGCCATCGGCTCGATCGCCGGCATGCTGATCGCACCGGTGGTATTCCTCGAGCCGAACATGATGGGCGGCGTGCTGATCTACGGATTTGCCGCGGCCGTGCTCGGCGGGCTGACCTCGCCGCTCGGCGCCGTGATCGGCGGCTTCCTGGTCGGCGTCTTCGAGAATCTCGCCGGCACCTACATTCCCGGCGTCGGTAACGAGCTGAAACTGCCGATCGCGCTTGCGCTGATCATCACCGTATTGGTCGTCAAACCGGCTGGGCTGTTCGGCCGGCCCATCGTGAAGCGAGTTTGATCATGAGCGCTGCTGAAGACGTCGTCACAGAAGCCCCGGCTGTCGAGGCTGTTCCGAAGAGAGCCATGACGCTCGGGCTGGGCACTTCGCTGGTGGTGCTGGCCGCGCTGTGTCTCGCTCCGCTGTTCGTCAAGAACTTCATCATCTTCCAGATGACGATGCTCCTGATCTACGCGCTGGCGGTTCTGGCGCTGAACATCCTGACCGGCGGTTCCGGCCAGTTCTCGCTCGGCCAGAGCGCGTTCTACGCGGTCGGCGCCTATACGTCGGCGATCCTGATGGAACACGCCAACATGAACTACGCGCTGACGCTGCCGATCGCCGGCGTCATCTGCTTTGCGTTCGGTTTCATCTTTGGCCAGCCGGCGCTGCGGCTGTCTGGCGTCTATCTCGCGCTGGCGACGTTCGCGCTCGCCACCGCGATGCCACAGCTGCTCAAGCTCGGCTTCTTCGAGCACTGGACCGGCGGCGTGCAGGGCCTCGTGGTCACCAAGCCCGATGCGCCGTTCGGCCTGCCGATGTCGCAGGACATGTGGCTGTATTACTTCACGCTGGCGGTCTCGATCGGAATCTATATCGCCTCGGTCAACCTGCTGAAGTCACGCTCGGGGCGCGCCTTCATGGCGATCCGCGACAACGAGATCGCGGCGTCAGCCATGGGCGTCGACGTCGCGCTCTACAAGACGCTGGCGTTCGGCGTCTCGGCCGGCATCACCGGCGTCGCGGGCGGCCTCGGCGCCATCGCCGTGCAGTTCGTCGCCCCCGACGGCTACACCATCACGCTGGCGATCTCGCTGTTCCTCGGCATGGTCGTCGGCGGCGTCGGCTGGCTGCCGGGTTCGATCGTCGGTTCCGCTTTCATCATCTTCGTGCCGAACATCGCGGAAGGCATCTCCAAGGGCCTCTCCGGTGCCGTGTTCGGCGTGCTGCTGTTCCTCGTCATCTTCCTGGTGCCGCATGGTGCAAGGCAGGTCGCGATGATCGCGCAGGGCCTGATTGCGAAGCTGAAGAACTAATCCGTTACCCTGTTCCGACTGAACCGGTTCCTACGCCTTTGTTCCCACTTGCGAAATCATGCCTCCCGGGTCAAATCGGGGGGCATGTTTCGTTTGAAAAGTCCCACTTCAACCCAAGGAGAAATAATGCTTTCGACGTCCACAACAAGAATCGCCGCGTTCACGACGGCGGTCATCGCTTTCGCTGCCATGAGCGGCAGTGCACTCGCCCAGAAGAAATATGACACCGGCGCCAACGACACCGAGATCAAGGTCGGCAACATCATGCCGTATAGCGGCCCTGCTTCCGCCTATGGCGTGATCGGCAAGACCGAAGACGCGTATTTCAAGATGATCAACGACAAGGGCGGCATCAACGGTCGCAAGGTCAATTTCGTCACCTATGACGACGGCTACAGCCCGCCGAAGGCGGTCGAACAGGTCCGCAAGCTGGTCGAGAGCGACGAAGTGCTGGTGGTGTTCAACCCGCTCGGTACGCCGTCCAACACCGCGATCCAGAAGTATCTGAACTCCAAGAAGGTGCCGCAGCTGTTCGTGGCGACCGGCGCCACCAAGTGGAACGATGCGAAGAACTTCCCCTGGACCATCGGCTGGCAGCCGAGCTACCAGAGCGAAGCGCAGATCTACGCCAAGTGGCTGATGAAAGAGAAGCCCGGCGCCAAGGTCGCGATCCTCTATCAGAACGACGATTTCGGCAAAGACTACCTCAAGGGCACCAAGGACGGCTTTGGCGACAAGGCTGCCTCCTCCATCATCATGGAAGAGAGCTATGAGGTTTCCGAGCCGACCATCGACTCGCACATCGTCAAGATCAAGGCCGCCAACCCGGACGTGCTGCTGATCTACACGACGCCGAAGTTCGGCGCCCAGACCATCAAGAAGACCGCCGAACTCGGCTGGAAACCGCTGCAGATCATCACCAACGTCTCGGCCTCGGTCGGCAGCGTGATGGCGCCCGCGGGCTTCGAGAACGCCCAGGGCGTTCTGTCGGCGGCCTACGCCAAGGACGGCGCCGATTCGCAGTGGAACAACGATCCCGGCATGAAGAAGTGGATCGAGTTCCTCGACAAGTACATGCCCGGTGCCGACAAGACCGACGGCAGCCTGGTCTACGGTTATGGCGCCGCCCAAACCCTGGCCAAGGTGCTGGAAATGTGCGGCGACGATCTCACCCGCGCCAACGTGATGAAGCAGGCGGCAAGCCTGAAGGATTTCACCCCGGACACGCTGCTGCCCGGCGTCAAGATCAACACCTCGGCCACCGACTTCGCCCCGATTGCCCAACTGCAGATGCAACGGTTCAAGGGACAGAAGTGGGAACTGTTCGGCGAGACCATCAGCGGCGACATCGCCACCGAGTGATGCTGCACTGCCGTTCCAAAGGCATGATGCCTCGGGCCGACACGACGTGTTCGTCCGAATATCACGCCCGAATAACAGGATAGTGCGAACGGCCAAAACGACGCCCTCTGCACCGCAGGTTGCAGAGGGCTTTTTATTGACCGGATGTCCGAAACGTATTCAATGCGGCCAATACTGGAAACGCGGGAACTTGTGAATGTCTGCTATCTGTTGGCGATTGGGAGTAACCGCACTCGTTTTGTTCACCGCGACCTGCACCGGCGCTCTCGCCGAGAAAAAATACGACCCCGGCGCGTCGGACACCGAAATCAAGCTCGGCAACATCATGCCCTACAGCGGACCGGCCTCCGCCTACGGCGTGATCGGCAAGACCGAGGAAGCCTATTTCCGCAAGATCAACGCCGAAGGCGGCATCAACGGCCGCAAGATCAGTTTCATCTCCTACGACGACGGCTACAGCCCGCCCAAGGCCGTCGAGCAGGCGCGCAAGCTGGTCGAAAGCGACGGGGTGCTGCTGATCTTCAACTCGCTCGGCACGCCGTCCAACGTCGCGATCCAGAAATACATGAACGACAAGAAGGTGCCGCAACTGTTCGTCGCCAGCGGCGCCACCAAGTGGAACAATCCAAGGGAATATCCCTGGACGATGGGGTGGCAGCCCTCCTACCAGAGCGAAGCGCACATCTATGCGAAGTACCTGATCCGGGAAAAGCCCGACGCCAAAATCGGCGTGCTCTACCAGAACGACGACTTCGGCAAGGACTACCTCAGGGGTCTCAAGGACGGGCTCGGCGCCAAATCGTCGATGATCGTGTCCGAGCAAAGCTACGAGACCTCGGAGCCGACGATCGACAACCAGATCGTCAAGCTGAAGGCTTCCGGCGCCGACGTCTTCGTCAGCATCGCGACGCCGAAATTCGCGGCACAGGCGATCAAGAAGATCGCCGAGTTCAACTGGAAGCCGCTGCAGATCGTCGCCAGCGTTTCGTCCTCGGTCGGCGGGGTGATGAAGCCGGCGGGCTTTGAGAATACGCAAGGCATTCTATCGGCGGCCTACGACAAGGACGGCACCGATCCGCAATGGGACAACGATCCCGGCATGAAGAATTTTGCGGCCTTCCTTGCCAAATATTATCCCGAGGGCAACAAGAGCGACGGCGCCCTGATCTTTGGCTATGGGGCCGCGCAAACCATGGTGAAGGTGCTGCAGATGTGCGGCGACGACCTCACCCGCGCCAACGTGATGAAGCAGGCCGCAAGCCTGAAGGATTTCGTGCCCGACACGCTGCTTTCCGGCATCAAGATCAACACCTCAGCCACCGACTTCGCGCCGATCCAGCAACTTCAGTTGATGCGCTTCAAGGGCGAGAAGTGGGAGTTGTTCGGCGACATCATCAGCGGCGAGCCTAGCCACTAAACACAAGTCCCGCGCCGCCCTCCGGGCCGTGCCATCAAATAAGACCCGCCTGCGACACCGTCGCGGCGGGCTTTTCGTTGCTGGCAGCGACCAAAAGGTATTGAATGACGGCAGGAGCCGCCAAGTGCTCCAGATAAAAAAATATCGACACATTCATCGTGATCCCAGGGAGATCGAAATGCCTGCTTTCCACCGGCGATTGGGTGCCTTTTCGGCTGCCCTCGCGATACTTGCCGCAACCAGCAGCGGCGCGCTTGCGCAAAAGAAATACGATATCGGCGCCAACGACACCGAAATCAAGATCGGCAACATCATGCCCTATAGCGGACCCGCTTCCGCCTATGGCGTGATCGGCAAGACCGAGGAAGCCTATTTCCGCAAGATCAACGCCGAGGGCGGCATCAACGGCCGCAAGATCAACTTCGTCAGCTACGACGACGGCTACAGCCCGCCGAAGACGGTGGAGCAGGCCCGCAAGCTGGTCGAGAGCGACGAGGTGCTGGTGATCTTCAATTCGCTGGGTACCGCGATGAACTCGGCGATCCAGAAATACCTCAACACCAAGAAGGTGCCGCAACTGTTCGTCGCCACCGGCGCCACCAAGTGGAACGACCCGAAGGAATTTCCCTGGACCATCGGCTGGCAGCCCAACTACCAGAGCGAGACCGTCATCTACGCCAAGTATATCCTGAAGAACAAACCGGACGCGAAGATCGCGGTGCTCTATCAGAACGACGACTACGGCAAGGACTACCTCAAGGGACTGAAGGACGGCCTCGGCGCCAAGGCGGCATCGATGATCGTCGCCGAGGAAAGCTACGAGACCTCGGAACCCACCATCGACACCCATATCGTCAAACTGAAATCCACCAACGCCGATGTCTTCATGAACATCGCGAGTCCGAAGTTCGCCGCGCAGGCGATCAAGAAGATGGCGGAAGTCGGCTGGAAGCCGATGCACTTCCTGAACAATGTCTCGGGCTCGATCGGCGGCGTCATCACCCCGGCCGGACCGGAAAACGCGCAGGACATCATCTCGTCGGCGTACCTGAAGGATCCGACCGACCCGCAATGGAAGAACGACAAGGGGATGAAGGCCTGGAACGAATTCCTCGATAAATACTATCCGGAAGCCAACCGCACCGACGCTTCGGTCATGTACGCCTACACCGTGGCCCAAGGGCTGGTTCACGTGCTGAAGGCCTGCGGCGACGACCTGACCCGCGCCAACATCATGAAGCAGGCAGCCAGCATCAAGGACCTCGAACTCGACGGGCTGCTGCCGGGCATCAAGGTCAACACGTCAGCGACCGATTTTGCCCCGCTATCGCAGGTCCAGCTGGAACGCTTCAAGGGCGGCACCTGGGAGCTGTTCGGCGAGATCATGAGCGGCGACGTCGGCGGCTGAAATACCAACGAAGCCGGCGCCCGGGATTAACACTTTAGACGTTAACACCCGAGACGCTCGACTAAAGGAGCAGCCCCCGCGGCCTTGCCGCGGGGGCTTTTCGTTGTGACCCGGCGGGCAAAAATGGTAACCACGGCGCAAGTGACAAAGAGCTTCCGGATCAAGGGAGCCATGACACATATCATTCCATATTATGGAAATAGAGGGAGAGACGCATGCCCGTTATCGCCAGACAGTTGGCCATAGCTTCGACCGCACTTGCCTTGTTCGCCGTATCGTCCAGTGGCGCGCTGGCGCAGAAAAAATACGATACCGGCGCCACCGATACCGAAATCAAGATCGGCAACATCATGCCCTACAGCGGACCCGCTTCCGCCTATGGCATCATCGGCAAGACCGAGGCCGCCTATTTCAAGAAGATCAACGACGCCGGCGGCATCAACGGCCGCAAGATCAACTTCGTCAGTTATGACGATGCCTACTCGCCGCCGAAGACCGTCGAGCAGGCGCGCAAGCTGGTCGAAAGCGATGAAGTGCTCTTCATCTTCAATTCGCTCGGCACGCCGCCGAATTCAGCGATCCACAAATACATGAATTCAAAGAAGGTGCCGCAGCTGTTCGTCGCCACCGGCGCCACCAAGTGGAACGATCCCAAGGACTTCCCCTGGACCATGGGATGGCAGCCGAACTATCAGAGCGAAACGCAGATCTATGCGAAGTACATTCTGAAGAACAGCCCGAATGCCAAGATCGCCGTGATGTTCCAGAACGACGACTACGGCAAGGACTACCTGAAAGGCCTGAAGGACGGTCTCGGCGCCAAGGCGGCCTCGATGATCGTGATCGAGGAAAGCTTCGAGACCTCGGAACCCTCCGTCGACAACCACATCGTCAAGCTGAAATCCACCGGCGCCGACATCTTCATCAACATTTCGACGCCGAAATTCGCTGCCCAGGCGATCAAGAAGATGTCCGAGATTCAGTGGAAGCCGCAGCATTTCCTCAACAACGTTTCGGCTTCGGTCGGCAGCGTGATCAAGCCGGCCGGCTACGAGAACTCGCAGGACATCATCTCGGCCGCCTATCTGAAGGACGCCTCCGACAAGCAGTGGGACAACGATCCCGGCATGAAGGAATTCTATGCCTTCATGACCAAGGACTTTCCGGAAGGCGACAAGCTCGACGGCGGTACCGTGGTCGGCTTCGGCGTGGCCCAGACCCTGGTGCAGGTGCTGAAGCAGTGCGGCGACAACCTGACCCGCGAGAACGTCATGAAGCAGGCAGCCTCGCTAAAGGACTTCCGCACCGAAGTGCTGCTGCCCGGCATCAAGATCAACACCGGCCCGACCGACTTCGCACCGATTTCCTCGCTACAGCTGATGAAGTTCAAGGGCGAGAAATGGGAGCTGTTCGGTGACGTCATCAACGCCGACGCCGGCGGCTAGCTCCAGCGGAATCCCCGCTTAAAATCGAGCCCCCTGCGAACGCTTTCGCAGGGGGCTTTTTGTTGCGAACATTTTTTTCCCCTGTATCAATGCAGGAGAAGAAACCAGGGCCCGGCCGATCCGGCAGGGGTCGCCAACAACGTCAGGGAATTCGCAGCATGCCGAGCCCGATCAGCCGCCGCTTCGCCACCATGTTTCTCGGCTTGTCGCTGGCGGCGACCAGCCACGCGGCACTGGCGCAGAAGCAATACGATACCGGCGCCAGCGACACCGAGATCAAGATCGGCAACATCGTCCCGTATAGCGGACCGGCGTCGGCTTACGGCGTAGTCGGCAAGGCGATGGGCGCCGTGTTCAAGAAGGTCAACGACGAGGGCGGCATCAACGGCCGCAAGATCAACTTCATTTCCTATGACGACGCCTATTCGCCGCCAAAGGCGGTGGAGCAGGCGCGCAAGCTGATCGAGAGCGACGAGGTGCTGCTGCTGTTCGGCACGCTCGGAACGGCCTCCAACACCGCGATCCAGAAATACGTCAACAGCAAGAAGGTGCCGCAACTGTTCGTCGCCACGGGTGCCACCAAGTGGAACGACCCCAAGGCGTTTCCCTGGACGATGGGCTGGCTGCCCTCGTACCAGAGCGAGTCCCGCATCTACGCCAAGTATCTCGCCAAGGAGAAGCCGGCGGCCAAGGTCGCGGTGCTCTATCAGAACGACGACATGGGCAAGGACTACCTGAAGGGCCTGAAGGACGGTTTTGGCGGCGACGCGTCGCGCATCGTCGCCGAGGAGAGCTACGAGGTGGCGGAGCCCACGGTCGATAACCACGTGGTGCGGCTGAAATCCGCCAATCCCGATGTCATCATCTTCTTCACGACGCCGAAATTCGGCGCGCAGGCGATCAAGAAGATCGGCGAGATGAACTGGAAGCCGGTCACGATCGTCTCCAATGTCTCTGCCTCGACCGCGACCGTGATGCGGCCCGCCGGCCTCGACAATTCGCAAAACGTGATGTCGGCGGCCTACGCCAAGGACGTCAGCGATCCGCAGTGGGCCGGCGATGC
>JAIEPP010000198.1 GCA_019748335.1 Xanthobacteraceae bacterium | reverse complement strand
ACCACCCAGCCGATGTCGGAGCCGCACCACCAGACCTCGCCGGGCTTGACGCCGTAGAGGTTGAACATCGACCATTTCAGCGCGACCAGATGCCCGCCATTGTCGCGCACCACGCCCTTCGGAATTCCCGTGGTGCCCGAGGTGTAGAGGATATAGAGCGGATCGGTCGCCAGTACGGGCACGCAGGGCGCGGCCTTGCCGGCATCCAGCGCGGCGCGGCGCAACGAGGCCCAGTCGTGATCGCGGCCGGCCGTGAGGTCGCAGCCATGTTGAGGGCGCTGCAGGATGATGCAGGTCGCAGGCTTGACGCTGGAAAGCCGGATCGCCTCGTCGAGCAGCGGCTTGTAGTGCACGATGCGGCCGGGCTCGAGCCCGCAGCTCGCGGAGAAAATCAGTTTCGGTTTGGCGTCCTCGATCCGTGTCGCCAGTTCCTTGGCGGCAAAACCGCCGAACACCACCGAATGAACAGCGCCGATCCGCGCGCAGGCCAGCATCGCAACCACGGCTTCCGACACCATCGGCATATAGAGGATGACGCGGTCGCCCTTGACGACGCCGAAATCCTGCATCACGGCGGCGAGCGCCTGCACTTCACGCAGCATCTCGGCATAGGTAAATTTCGACACCGACTTCGCCAGCGGCGAATCGTGGATCAGCGCGACCTGGTCGCCACGGCCATTGGCGACATGGCGGTCGAGCGCGTTGTAGCAGGTGTTGACCACCCCGCCGGTGAACCAGCGGCCGTAGGTCCCCATGGAAGCATCGAAGATCTTTTTGGGCGGCTCGATCCAGTCGATCTCGCGCGCCGCCTCGGCCCAAAATCCCTCGGGATCACGGAGCGAACGGGCATGGACCTCGTGATACCTGCTTTTCTCGTGGATGTTCATGGCGCACTCCCCGGGCTAGGCAACGACCCTCCACGTCATGCCCGGCCTTGTGCCGGGCATCCACGCCTGCCTTCCTGTCGACAAAGCAAGACGTGGATGGTCGGAACGAGCCCGGCCATGACGCAGATCAATTCAATGGCCTTTTTCTGAGGGGCATTGTCACGGGAAGTTGCGGGAGATCAAGCCGGAACAGCTGGGAAAACCCACCCGACGGCATTCGGGTCGTCAATACCCGTCGACGCCGTTCAGCTGCTGCAGCCGCAGCTTCATCGCCTTTTGCAGATCGTAGCCGGGCCGGCCGAACGAGGCGTTGCGGCGGGCGATGAACTCGTCCTGCTCGCGCTGCAGGGCCCGTGCCTGGCGCTGATTCTGCGCTTCGTTGATCACCCTGACATGCGCCGCGTTGATCTCGCGGTCGAGATCGGCGAGCTCGTGATTGGCACAGATCGCCTTTTCCGCCGCACGCCGGGCGGTGGCGCAATTGAAACTCGGCTTGCCCGCAACCGCCTTCAGCGCGCCCAGCCGCTCCAGTTCCTGCGCCAGCGACCTGTAGTTGGCCTTGGCGGCGAGGTGATTGGGGTTGAGCTTGATCGCGGCGCCGAAGTCCGTCAGCGCCTTCGGCCGGTCGCCCTTCTTGCGCCAGAGCTCGCCACGGACGTTGAGGATATCGGCGAGCGACGGATCGAGCTGCAGCGCGACGCTGTAGTCGCCGATGGCACGGTCGATGGTATCGTGACGGCCATAGGCCGCCCCGCGCGCGATCAGCGCCTTGATACGGTCGGCCTTGTCGGTCTTTTCGTTGTCGATCAACGCGCCGCAAAGGCCGACGGTCTTGTCATCGTCATTGGCGGCAGCGGCAGCGAGACAAGGCGCAGGGTCGACACGCAAGTCCTTGGCCGGCTCGACACCGGTCGCCAATGCGCCACAGGCTGACGCCATCCACAGCAGGGACGCGGCGACGAAGTTGCGGATGTCGGGACAGCCTCGCATCAATGATCCGGGAAACGCTTTCGATGGCCGAGCGATCCTAGCAAGTGAAGCGCGTTTCCAACAGCGACGATTACGAGTTTCTCCTGTCGCCCAGGAATCGGAGTGAGTCGGAAGGAATCGAATTTTGGCCGAAACATGACACGCGGAAGCGGAGTTTTCCGCGCGACGAACGGGAATAAATTTGCCTTGAACCTTTCGGCGGGTTCGTGGACTCAACAACCATGACCACATTGACCGACTACCATCCGCCGCGCGCCATCGCGCAATCCCAAGCAACCTACTTTTACTTCTATATGGCGCTGGCCTGCATGGCGGTCGCCTTTCTCGGCTTTGCACCGACCTACTGGCTACCGCTGGCCTCGCGATCGTTCTCAGCCTCGCCTGTCGTCCATTTTCACGGGCTGCTGTTTTTTGCCTGGACGCTCTATTTCGCATTCCAGAGCTGGCTTGCGGCATCCGGCAAGATCGCCCGGCACCGCGCCATCGGGATCATCGGCGTGTCGCTGGCAACCGCGATGACGATCTTCGGCTTCCTGGTGGCGGTCGAGGCGATGAAGCGCTCCGCCGCACTGGGGCAAACCGACGCAGGCATTGCCTTCGCGATCGTCCCGCTGAGCGGCATTCTGTTCTTCGCGGTGGTGTTCGCACTCGCCATCGCGGCCATCCGCCGGCCCGAGACCCACAAGCGGCTGATGCTGCTGGCCGGTATTTCGATCCTGGATGCCGCCGTGGCGCGCTGGTTTCTGACATTTCTGGCACCGCCCGGACCGCTCGGCCCGCCGCCGGTCTTTGTGACCATCCCGCCGGCCTTCGTCGCCTATCTGCTGCTCGTGGTCGCCATGGTGTTCGACTGGCGCACGCGCGGTCGCCCGCATCGGGTCTATGTCTATGGCGGCATCGCACTGATCGCGGTGAAGCTGCTGAACTTGCCGGTCAGCGCTACGCCGCTCTGGCACTCCTTCGCAGGCGGCATCCTGGCGCTGGCGCAGTAGCTTTGTCGTCCTTGCGGAAGCAGGGACGACAGCAACTCAACGATTACGCCCCGGACTTGACCGTAATCCCACCGTCAACCACCAGTTCGATCCCGGTGACATACCGGGATTCATCCGAAGCCAGAAACAGCGCCGCGTTGGCGACGTCCCAGGCATCGCCCATGTGGCCCATCGGCACCTGGGCGTCGCGTGCCCGCCACATCGCCTCGACGTCCCCCGCCGAATAGCTCGCCGCCAGGCCCGCGGAGTGAGCGACCATCGGCGTCTTCATCAGCCCCGGCAAGATGCAGTTGACGCGAACATGGTCGGGCGCGAATTGCACGGCGGTGGTCTTGGTCATCTGGTTCATCGCTGCCTTGGACGCACCATAGGTGACGTAGGAAATGCCGAGATGCCGGATCGAGGCGATCGACGAGATGTTGATGATCGAACCGCCGCCCTGCCTCTTCATCACGGGAATGACGTGCTTCATCGCGAAATAAGCGCTCTTGAGATTGACCGCGAAGACGTGATCCCAACTGGCTTCATTGACCTCGACCACGCTACCCATCTCGGCAATGCCGACATTGTTGTCGAGCACGTCGATCCGGCCATAGGTCTTCAGGCATGCCGCGACCATCGCCTCGACCTCGGTTTCGCGCGAGACGTCGGCGGTAAACGCGGTCGCCTTGCCACCCTCGCCGGTGATGATATCGACCGTCTCTTTCGCAGCCGCCGCATTGCGATCGACGCAAAACACCTGCGCGCCCTCGCGCGCAAAGGTCGCCGCGGTGGCCTTGCCGTTGCCCCAGCCGGGACCGATCGAGCCCGCGCCCACCACCATCGCCGTTTTGCCCTTGAGCCGGTCCATCGATTTCTCTCCCTTTGAATTCTTGTTTGTTGTAGCCCGGGTGAAGCGCAGCGAAACCCGGGAACCTCTCTGGCGCTTTCCCGGATTGCGCTTCGCTTCATCCGGGCTACGAAACTACGGCTCCTTGCACGCGCTCATCGTCGTGACATTGACGCCGACTGGATGGCCCAAAATCTCCGACAACGTCCGGCAGTTTCCATCATGGCACAGCCGCCATTCACCGGCAGCCCCGGAATTGCCGAGCAGCACTTCCGGCATCGGCGCGCGCTTCGGCTGCCATTGAAACCAGCCATCGATCAGGCGCGCCTCCGGCGGCGGCTCCATGCCGGCGCCGGAGCCCTTCACGCGGGCCTGCTCCAGTTGCAGCCCTTGCGGCGTGACGCGCCAGTCTTCCTGCCAATCGACCTTTTCGATCGAATGGGTCCATACAAGTGTGAAGGCCGCGACCGACAGCGTCTTCACGACCCCAGCTGAAGCGAGGCAGAGGCTCAAGCCGCCGCCACCGCGTCGCGCGGACGCTGGCGCCATTGCCAGATCACCACGGCCGCCGCGAGGATGAAGCCCGCGGTATCGCTGAACGGGAAATCGCCGAGCAGGCACAGCGCCGCGACGGAGGCGACCGCGAGTTCCAGGAATGCCAGCCGTGTGAACAGAAAGCCGATCGCGACGATGCCGAACAAGGCAATCGCCACCAGCGCCTTGAAGGTCGCCAGCGCCACCGCGCCGTAGAAGCCGAGTTTCGCCGCCATCGGATCGCCGGCCTGCAGCATCAGCGCCGGCGAGTAGACGAAGATGAAGGGAATGACGTAGCCCGCCAGCGCGATCCGCATCGCCTCCCAGCCGATCTTGTCGGGATTTTCTCTTGCGATCGGCGCCGCCGCCAAGGCCGCCAGCGCCACCGGCGGCGAGAGGTCGGCCATGATGCCGTAGTAGAACGCGAACATGTGGCTGGCGATCAGGGGCACGCCGAGTTTTGCCAATGCCGGCGCGGCCAAAGCGGCGGTGATGATGTAGGTCGGAATCGTCGGGATACCGGTGCCGAGCAGGATTGACAGCAGCATGGTCATGATCAGCGCCAGGAACAGGCTCTTGGCGCCGAGCCCGATGATCCAGCCGCCGAAGATGGTGCCGAGGCCGGTCTGCGTCATCATGCCGATGATGGTGCCGACGATGGCGCAGGCCATTCCGACCGTCAGCGCCGACTTGGCGCTGTCGGCGAGCGAATCGCGGCAGGCGGCAAGCGTCGCCCGGCCGCCACGCGTGATCGCGGCAATCAGGATCAGCCCTGCGACAATACCCGCGACCGGAACGATCTCAAGCCCGTTGCGCGAAACGGCGGCGGCGACCAGCGCCAGCCCGATCCAGAAAACATACCGCAATACGGTGTTGGAAAGGCCGAGCACGATGCTGGCGCCGAGGATCAACGCCACCGTCAGCGCGAGACCGATGCTGCCGGCATAGAGCGGCGTAAAGCCTTCGAACAGCATGTAGACAAGCGCCGCCAGCGGCAACACCAGGTACCAGCGGTTCACCAGTGCCTTCCACGCGCTCGGGATTTCCGAACGCTTCATGCCGACGAGGCCATGCTTGCCGGCCTCCAGATGCACCATCCAGAACGCGGAGGCGAAATAGAGAATGGCTGGGATCACCGCGGCCTTGACGATCTCGGAATATTGCACCCCAAGCGTCTCCGCCATGATGAAGGCGACCGCGCCCATCACAGGCGGCATGATCTGCCCGCCCATCGAGGCGGTGGCCTCGACGCCGGCGGCGAAGGCGCGGCGATAACCGAACTTGATCATCAGGGGAATCGTGAACTGGCCGACGGTGACGACGTTGGCGACGCCGGAGCCGGAGATCGTTCCCATCATGCCCGAGGCGAACACCGCGACCTTGGCGGGGCCGCCGCGGGTGCGGCCGAACAGGCCGAGCGAAACGTCCGTGAACAGCTGGATCATCCCGGCGCGCTCGAGGAACGAACCGAACAGGATGAACAGGAAGATGTAGGTCGCCGACACGTAGATCGGCACGCCGTAAAAGCCTTCGGTGCCGAACGACAGATGCGAAATCACCTGGTCGAAATCATAGCCGCGGTGGTTGAGCGGCGACGGCAGATACTGGCCGAAGAACCAGTAGAGCAGACAGGCGCCGCACATCAGCGGCAGCGCCAGCCCCATCATTCGCCGCGTGCCTTCGAACACGAGCACGGCGAGCAAGGTGCCGACCGCGAGATCGACGCGCGTCGGATCGCCGTCGCGGGCGATCAGGTCGGCATAGAAGATCCACTGGTACAGCCCGCACAGGAATCCGGCAGAGCCGATCAGCCAGCCCATGGCGCGGCCGAAGTCGCTTTTGGCGGTGAAGTTGCCGATCAGGCCGAACGTCATCAACAGCAGGAAGCCGACGTGAATGCCACGCACCACCTGGCTCGGCAGATAGTTGAAGGCGGCGACATAGAGCTGGAAAACGGCGAAGGCGATGCCGATGGCATAGGCCAGATAGCCCCAGCCGCCCGGACCGAAGCCCGCCGGGAATCCGTGTTCGAAATTGTCGAAGTCGACCTTGATAGGCTCTTGTGCGCCCTCGGCTTGCAGCATGTCCATTTCCCCAGCCCGTGCCCGCGACGCTTATATCACCGGTGCAGCATTCGAAAACACGTGATGCGCGGGCTTCCCCGCGCATCCATTGAAAAATCGACCTATTTTGAAGGGTGCGGGCCTACTTGATCAGGCCCTTTTCCTTGTAATAGCGGATCGCGCCGGGATGCAGCGGAACCGGGCTGCCGGTCGCCGCGGTCTCGAGCTTGATCTCCTTGCCGGCTGCGTGGGAGTTCGCGAGTTCAGGGAGCGATTCGTAGACCAGTTTGGTCATCTGATAGGCCAGATCGTCGGAAACCGCGGAGCTGGTCACGAGGTAGTTGACCACCGCGGCCGTCGGGACGTCCTTGTCCTGGCCGGTATAGGTATTGGCCGGAATCGTTACCGCCACGAAGGGCGGGCCGATCTTGTCGACGGTTGCCTTGGGAACCGACACCACGGTGATATCGGTCGAGGTCGAGAGATCCTTCAGCGAGGCGACGCCGAGACCGGCCGACTGCAAGGTCGCATTGAGCTGGCGGTTCTTCATCAGGTCGACAGATTCGGCAAACGGCAGATACTCGACCTTGCCGACGTCCTTGTAGGTCATCCCGGCGGCCGCGAGAATCGCACGCGAGTTGAGCTCGGTACCGGACTTCGGCGCGCCGACCGAGAGGCTTTTGCCCTTCAGGTCCGCCAGCGTCTTGATGCCACTGTCGGCGGTGGCGACGATCTGGATGTAGTTGGGATAGATCGCGCCGATGGTGCGCAGCTTGTCCATCTTGCTCTTGAAGCCGGCCTCCTCGTCGCCCTCCCAGGCTGCCTTGAGCGAGTCGCCGAGCGTGAACGCGATCTCGCCGCGGCCCTGCTGCAGCAGGATCAGGTTCTCGACCGAGGCCTTGGTGGCCTGCACCTGCGTCTTCACGTTCGGAATCTTGTCGCTGTAGATCTTTCCGATGGCGACGCCGAGCGGGTAATACACGCCGGACGTGCCGCCGGTCAGCACGTTGATGAATTGCTGGGCCTGCGCGCCGGGGGCTGAAAATACCGCTGCCGCAGCCACTGCGGCAGCCATCAATTTCGACTTCATAAGTAGCTTCCTTCCCTGAATTTCGGCGGGAAAGTGGACGGCCCAAGCTCCCCGGTCAACCCATCCAAACGACGCAGATACGGCCAAATTCGCAACGCTCGGGCGCTGGCAGCCGCGCCGATTAACGAATACGGTCCGCCGAAATTTCATGGGAACCCATCAATGAACCCGAAGTACCTGTCTCCACTCCATCTCGACCGCCGCACCATGCTGGCCGGCGCCGCCGCGTTTGGCGGTATGGCGCTGCTGCCGCGCCGGGCTGGCGCCGCCGAATGGCCGACGCGGCCGGTCAAGTTCGTCGTTCCCTTCGCGGCCGGCGGCACCACCGATATTCTGGCGCGGGTGGTCGCGGCAAAAGTCTCCGAGGAATTCGGCCAGCAGTTCATCGTCGAGAACAAGACCGGCGCCGGCGGCAACATCGCCGCCGACTACGTCGCCAAGGCCGAACCCGACGGTTACACCTTCGTGGTGGGAACACCGGGCACCCACGCCATCAACCAGTTCGTGTTCAAGAACATGACCTACGACCAAGCCAAAGACATTGCGCCGGTCATCATCATCGCGCGGGTGCCGAACCTGTTTTCGGTCACCAACGCGCTGCCGGTGAAATCGGTCGCCGAATTCATCGCCTATGCCAAGTCGAAACCCGGCGAGTTGTTCTACGGCACGCCCGGGCTCGGCAGCACCGCGCATGTCTCGACCGAACTGTTCAAGTCGATGACCGGCGTCGAGATGACCCACGTGCCCTACAAGGGCTCCGCACCGGCGCTGACCGACCTGATCGCCGGCCGCGTGCAATTGATGATCGACAACCTGCCGGCGGCGCAGCCGTTCGCGGAATCGAATTCGATCCGCCCGATCGCGGTCTCCTCTGCCAAGCGCTGGCCGGGCTTCCCCGATCTGCCGACCATCGCCGAGGCCGGCGTGCCCGGCTACGAGGCGTCGTCCTGGTTCACGATCGGCGCGCCGGCCAGGACGTCGAAGGAGATCATCGGCAGGCTCAACGCCACCGTCGACAAGTTCCTCAAGACCGAGGACGGCATCGCGCGCCTGCGCAAGCTCGGCGCCGAGCCCGCGGGCGGATCGCCCGAGGACATGCAGGCTTACGTGCTGGCGGAAACCGAGAAGTGGGGCAAGGTCGCGAGATTCGCCGGCATCAAGCCGGAGTAGGCGTCAACGACGCACCACCTACTCGAACTTCATATCGACGCATTTCGAGATGTCGGAGCCGAGGCCGGACGAGATGGTGATGCAGCCGCGGACCTTCATCGCCGTATTGTCGCTGGCCCAGATCGCATAGCCGCCGGGGCCGAAGAACGAATTGGTGTTCGGCGCCTCGGTCTCGGTGGCGTCGAACGAATAGTTGCCGTCGCCGTCGAAGATCCGGGGCTTCTTGGTGCAGCCGCCGTCGGTCTGCACGTTGATGACTTCCTTGTTGTCCCGGGTCAGCGCCAGCGAGACCTGGCAGCGGAAATATTCCGAGGTCTTGGTGTTGAAGACATACGCGTAGGACTTGCAGGTCGCGGTATTCAGCTTGCCCGCGCTCAGACCCCGGCTGCATGCAATCCGCTGGTTGTTGGAAAGCTTGAACTCGTCGGCCTGCGCGGCTGAGGCCAGCGCCAGAAGGGCGAGCGTCATGAACGACAACGCAACACCGAAACCGGTCTTCAAGACGTGGATCATCCGAATCATCCCCATGACTTTCTTGGCAATGGATCGCTTGTAGCCGCAAACCGGAACATAGTCGCGAAGTCGAACGCAGGAAATCACAAAGTCTGGGTACCGGCGTGATGCGTCAAAGGTGCCATTGACGGAATAATGACGTTCGTGATTTGTTCAAACACGGGACGAGAGAACAAGGGACAGGCGGCCGTTTCGGCCGACCGGGAGGATGATGATGACGGGATTTTCAACCAGGACTTTTTTGATTGCGGCAGCACTGACGGGGCTCGCGACCTCGGCGCTGGCGCAGGCCGCCGCGCCGACGCCGTGGGAGCTGAAGCCGGACATGGGTTACGGCTACGACAAGGAGGGCAAGACGTTCTCCTACCAGATGGGCACCAACAATGCCGGAACGCTGCTGAAGGGCGCCAAGAAGGTGCCGAAGGGCACGCTGTTCTTCATTGGCCACAACGGTCAGCTCTACATGCGGACCGGCCCCTATCTAGAGGGCGACGGCAAGTTCATGTTCGGCAAGAATTGAGCGGGATGATCGCGCCTGCGCCGTCATCATCCGCGAAGGCGGATGATCCAGTACGCCGCGCTGCCGACCGTCTTGTTTCTGAAAGCGCCGGTTACTGGATGCCCCGCCTCCGCGGGGCATGACAGCCTGGGGGCGACGCGACTAGAACGCCGCCGCCAGTTCCTTCGCGCCGGGTTTGCTGCCGTTGTAGTCCATGCGCTCATCGGTGACCGCCAGCAGTTTCGCCACCGTGTTGTGGCGGATCGCGACCGGATTGCGTTCGTAGCCGCCGCGCTGGAAGAAATTCGAGGTCGGAACCTGCTCGCGCATCGCCTGCGGCATCGTCACCATGTCGAGCCCGGTGCCGTCGCCGGTCAGGTTCATCATTTCGAGTTCGGCGGCGGAGAGCGGGCGATTGTAGCCCTTGGCACGGGCGAAGATCACCGAGGTCAGCAGCTTGTGGGTCTGCAGCATCGGCCCGACGTCGATATCCAGCACCATCGCGTGCACCGCCCAGCCCTGCGCGGTGTTGGCGAGTTTCTCATGCGCCGACCAGTCGTCAGGCACGGTGCGGGTGAATGCCACCATTTTCTTCAGCACCGCGAGCTTGTGGTCCATCGCCTTGCGCGCCGGCCCCGATAATGTCGCCGCCTTCGCCGTCAATTCCTTGACGAATTCGTGGCCCTGCTCCGCCATCAGCTCGACGCTGTTGGTGGTGAGGAGCTGGTTGTAGCCCATCGCGGTGGAAATCGCGCGCTTGCCGCCATGCTCGATGCCCGACTGCACATCGTAATTGCCGGTGCCGCCGGTTTCGAACGAATAGACCCGCACCGCCTGCTCCTTCGTCAGTCCCGACGCGAGCGCGTAGCGGGCATAGGCGCGCTTGAACTCGGCTTCACTGGACGGCCGCTGCGGCGTGAACTGGAACTCTTGCGCCGCGGCTTGCAACAGATCGGCCACGACCGGAATCGGCTTGCGCTCACGCGGCTCTGACGGTTCAGGCGCCGGATCGACCGGCCGCTTCGGTCCGGTGTAGAGCGGCGGATGCGTCAGCACGTAATCGTCGAGCGTGATCGGCTGGCGATCGCGCCGCTTGGC
>JAIEPP010000694.1 GCA_019748335.1 Xanthobacteraceae bacterium | reverse complement strand
ACAAGGTGGCAAGTGCGGCGACGGTCTCCTCGTATTTGCGCAGCCTGGCAAAGCTCAACAGCGCGCCTTCGTTGAGGTGGCCGCTTTTGCTGAGCGACGCCACGTAGCGTAGTGCTGCGGAAAAGTCGCGGGCCTTCGCCATTTCGCGGTTGGCGCCTTCGGACGCGGCGTTGATCGCGTCGCGGATTTCCTCGAACAGATGCGGCGGCGCGCGCGACAGCAGCCGCGACCGCACCGCTTCCGTGGCGCTGCGCAACAATTTCTGCCGCAGGTCCGGCGGCAGGTCGATCCGGATACCGGTCTGGATCGCAAGCTCGGGATCGGCCTCGGCCTGCTCCAGCACGATCGCGAATCCCTGCGCGGAAATTCGCGAACCGGGATTGCTGACGAGCCTGCGGCTCACCGACGGATAGTGGCGGGCCAGCAGCGCGTTGGTGACGACTTCCGTCAGCCACCAGCGGCCGGAGATCGCGAGCAGATGTTTTTCACTTTTGGTCTGCGCCAGCTCAACCAGGTCTTCCGCCGTCAGCCGCGCCGATTCCGTCAGCACCGGGCCGGCGATTGAAATCTCGTCGTGCCGCGCCAGCCGGCGGATCACGGATGGCGGCGCCTGCTTGACGGAGGCCAGCTGCGTGCTCATTTCCGCCAGCGCAATGCGGGCGCTGACATCGGCCAGCGCGCGGATTTCAATGGTCTTGATCAGGCGTTCGAGGACGTCGCCGAACAGTTCGATCTGTTCGCCGGAAAAGCCGTCGGCGGACAGCAGAAACAGGTCCGTGACGCGCCTGATGGTTTCGAAGTGTTTTTCCGTCGAGCCGGCCGCAATCGCGGCCTCGACTTCGTCGGCGATGGATTGTTCTAGCATCGCTCGTCCTGAGCGTTTCGGGAGCCGGTTCTGGCTGACGGTTAACGGTATGGGTAAAGGTTGAATGATCGGTAAAATTCCCCCGCTTCGCCTGCGCCCGGCGCATGCGGCCCTGCCGGGGCATCGGCGCGGTTGCGCCGCGGGGAAAGCTGCGCTTGGATGGGCGATAACAACAAGAAATCAGGGGGATACCTCGATGCTGGACAGACCGGGCCGATTGGCTGAGGAGACCGCCCGTGAAACTACGGAACGCTGGATCGGCGCCTTCAATGCCGCGCTGACGGGCGGGCGGCCGGCGGCGCTGTCGGAGCTGTTGGTTGAAGACTGCCACTGGCGAAACCTGTTCGGCCTGTCCTGGTATTTCGCGACCTTCAGCGGCAATGCCGTGGTCGTCGCCGAATTGCTGGCCCGCGCCGGCAAGGTCCACGCCGCGGGCTTCCGGATCGACACGGCGGCGCTGGCGCCGCGCCAGGCCGTGGTCGCCGGCCGCGAGGTGATCGAGGCGGTCATCCGTTTTGAAACCGACAACGGCCCCGGCTATGGCGCGGTCCGGCTGTTGCCGCAGCCGGACGGCGAAGCCAAAACTTCGACGATCAAGGCTTGGACCATCTCGACCTCGCTCGATTTCGATTCCATCGTCGCTGCCCGCACGCGTGCCGCGAGCGAATCCCACACCCGTGATTTCGCCGCCCCCGACTGGCTCGAACAACGCCAGGCCTCCGCGGCCTACGAGACCGGCGACCCCGACGTGTTGATCGTCGGCGGCGGCCATGCCGGCATCTCGGCCGCGGTCGAACTGAACCGCGTCGGCCTTTCCGCGCTGGTGATCGATCGCGAGCAGCGGATCGGCGACAACTGGCGGCTGCGCTATCGCGGGCTCAAGCTGCACAACAAGACGCCGGTCAATCACCTCCGTTACCTGCCGTTTCCGTCGACGTTTCCGGACTACATCCCGAAGGACAAGATCGCCAACTGGCTGGAAAGCTATGTCGATATCCTGGAGGTCGACTTCTGGACCCGCACGGATTTCGAAGGCGCCGATTACGACGAAGCGTCGCAGCGCTGGACCGCGCGGCTCTCGCGTGAAGGCAGCCCCCGCACACTGCGTCCAAAGCACATCGTGCTTGCGACCAGCGTCAGCGGTACGCCGAACATTCCCACGATCGACGGCATCGAAAATTTCAAGGGACCGGTGCTGCATTCCAGCCGGTTTGCTGCCGGCAAGGCGTGGGCGGGCCGCTCCGTCGCCGTGTTCGGCACCGGCACCAGCGCCCACGACATCTGCCAGGAACTGCAGGCCGCGGGCGCTCTTGTGACCATGGTACAGCGCAGCCCGACCATGGTGGTCAATGTCGAGCCGGCGCAGCTGTACGACAAAGCCTATCTCGGCGACGGTCCGCCGATCGCTGTCCGCGATATCCTCAATTCCGGGGTGCCGCTGCCGGTGATGAAGATCGCGCACAAGCTCATGACCGACGAGGTGAAGCGGCTCGACGCGCCGCTGCTGACGCGGCTGGAGCGTGTTGGTTTTCGGCTCGAATTCGGCGAGGACGGCACCGGCTGGCCGCTGAAATTCCGCACCCGCGGCGGCGGCTATTATTTCAACGTCGGCGCTTCCGAGCTGATCGCCGACGGCAAGATCAAGTTGGTGCAGGCCGCCGATATCGCGGGCTACGAGCCTGACGGCATCGCGTTCAAGGACGGCACGCGGCTCGGCTGCGAACTGATCGTGCTCGCCACCGGCTACAAGGGCCCCGATCATCTGTTGCAGCAGTTGTTCGGCGCGGAGGTCGCCAGGCGCGTCGGCCGGGTCTGGGGCTTTGACGAGGCGAGTTCGGAGCTGCGCAACATGTGGACCCGCACGCCGCAACCGGGGCTGTGGTTCACCGGCGGCGCGTTCTCGCAGGCGCGGATCTACAGCCGCTATATCGCGCTTCAGATCGCGGCGATCGAGGCGGGGCGGTTGGCGAAGCAGCTCGATTGAAAGCGGCGAACACCGGTTTGGTTTTGGTACCCGCCGGTGTTTGTTCTCCCTCCCCCGCAAGCGGGAAGTAAGCACGACTCCACGATCTCGCGGCATGAGCTGCCCGAAGTTTTACATGTCGTTGGCCCTCGGTGATTCAGAGGGCGCAGGGAAGACCGGGTGCGCGCTGCACCCGCGGTCTCGCAGGCCTGTGCATCAAAAAAATGCGCCCGCGAGCATACAGGTCCAGCGGAGAACACCCGGCCTTCCCTGCGCAATGGCTTTACGGCTTATACGATTTCGTCCTGGTGACCGGCTTTTTTGCCACCATCGCTGGCTTCGGCTTTCGCCTCCGTCAACTTGACGCCAGCACCGGGGCGTCGGACCCAAACGATTTCACCGTACGCAACGGATGCGCTCGTCTTTCGCACCATCGCGTCCACCGCTCCCTGCCCCGCGTTTGCGACGACGGCCGACGCCACCTCTGGTGGGACAGGATGGCGCGAGTCATAGGGTTGATTTGCCCGACGGCGCCAGCGGAATATTCTTACGCGAGGGACTGGACAGGTTTCTGCAACCGGGAGGTGATTTGCCCGTCGGGTTGATTTGTCGCAGGGCGCCGGATGCAATTTTATATTGCGAGCGCAGGCGACTCGCGGGCCGCAGCGCGCGACGCGCGGCGCGGGAAGAGAAGAAATGGCCGGATCTTTCGACCCGGCCATTCCAGCGTCACGAAACAGATTGGCGCTACGGCGTGAACTTGTAGGAGACGCCGGCGCGGACGGTGTCGATGGTCTGGCGGCCGGGCTTGTCGGCGGTGGAGACGACGCCGGCGACGGTCGATGCCGTGTTCGTGGTGACTTCGACGCCGCCGAAATCGTAGTGCAGGTATTCGAGCCGCGCGATCCAGTTCGAACTGCCGATGAAGGTTTCGACACCGACGCCGGCAACCCAGCCGAACTGGTCGCGCGCTGCTTCGTCGATGCCGGTCTGGATGCCGACACCCGGGAATACCGAGATGTCGGTGAACTTCCGCAGACTGTGCTCCCAGGCCAGACCGCCGGTGCCGTAGAGCAGCCAGTTCGGCGTCAGCGTGTAGCCGAGGCGTCCGCGCGCGGTGCCGAGATACTTCACGTTGTCCGACAGCGTTTCGGTGAGCGTTGAAGACGTCACCGGAATCGAACCGCCTTTGATGCCGGTGGCCGTTCCGTCGATTTCGAGGCCGGCAACGACATTGCCGTATTGCCAGTTGTAACCGGCCTGGCCGCCGCCGAGCCAGCCCTTGGAGTGGATGCCGCCGTCCTGTGCGTTGAGGAAGAACACGGTCGAGAAATCGTTCTGCTGCCAGCCATAGCCGGCATGGGCGCCGAGATAGAACCCGGCCCAGCTTTGCAGCGGCACCGGCATGTGTGCCTTGGCGTAGAGCGGGGAGGCCGCCGCGAGCGGGCCGGTATCGGGCCCGAACTTGTAGGAGACGCCGGCGCGCACGAGGTCGATGGTCTGGTGTCCCGCCGTGATGCTGGCGTTGATGACGTTTCCGGGAATATCGGAAGCAATGCTGCCGTCGCCGTTGATGCGCCCGAAGTCGTAATGCAGATATTCGAGGCGTGCGATCCAGTTCGGACTGCCGAGCATGACTTCGCCGCCGACGCCGGCGACCCAGCCGAACCGGTCTCCCGGCGACATGGTTCGCGTGACGACGGAGCCGGCCGGCGAGGTCTGCGTGGAGGTCTGGGCGCGCTCGAAGCGCTCCCATGCCAGGCCGGCGGTGCCATAGAGCAGGATCGTGTCGGTCGGCAGCCAGCCGAGGCGGCCGCGCACGGTGCCGAGATATTTCACCTTGTCATCGAAGCCGAGGCCGATTGAGCTGCCACCCGCGACATCGGTGACGGTGTTCGACGCGCCCTTGAGATCGGCGGCGCTGAGGTCGGCTTCGAGGCCGGTGACGAAGCGATCCGACTGCCAGTTGTGACCGAAGTGTCCGCCGGCCACCCAGCCCGTCGGCCGGGTGCCGCCGATGTCGCCGCTGTTGAGCATCGTCAGCGCGCCCGGCAACGAATAGGGATTCTCGCCCCAGCCATAGCCGCCATGGACGCCGGCATAGAATCCGGCCCAGCCGGCGAGCGGCGCCGATATCGCGGGCGCCTTGGCATAGGGCACGCTCGCAAACTTCGTGGCCTCGCCGAACTTGTAGGAAACGCCGGCGCGAACGACATCGATGTGCTGCGTGCCGGCGGTGGAGTTATCGCGGAAGCCGCCGGCCTGGATCGTCGTCGACGACCTTGCGGTCTGGCCGAGGTCGTAATGCAGGTATTCGACGCGGCCGATCCAGTTCGGGCTGCCGAGCATCACTTCGGCGCCGATGCCGGCGACCCAGCCGAACTTGTCGACCGGCGTCCGCAGGTTGACGATCTGCGAATTAGGCGGCTGCGTGACGATCTGCGAGGAGGTCGTGGTGGTGTCGAGCCGCTCCCAGGCGAGACCGGCGGTGCCGTAGAGTAGCACATTGTCGGTCGGCAACCAGCCGAGCCGCGCACGCGCGGTGCCGAGATATTTGACGCGCTCCCCCAGCGTGATCGCGGTGGTTAACGCGCCGCCGCCGAACGGGACGGTCTCGGTGACGCCGTTGCTGCCCTTGATGTCGGCGGCGCTGAAATCGATTTCGAGGCCGGTGACGGCGCGGCCGAATTGCCAGTTGTAACCGGCCTGGCCGCCATAGACCGCGCCCTGCGAGCGGATGCCGTTGATGGATTGCGGGGCCTGCAACTGGAACGCTTCGGATTGCGAGAACTCGTCCTTCTGCCAGCCATAGCCGCCGTGGATGCCGAGATAGAAGCCGGCCCAGGAGGCGGCGAGCGCTGGCGGTGGCGGCGGTGCTTTGACCGCAAGGTCCGCCGACTGCGCGGCGCCTGTCAGCACCATCAGCGAAGCGCCGGCGAGAAACAGAATGCGGAGCGGGGTCGGGCCTGTGGCCGTCTTCAGCGTGGCGTCGAGCATAGCGAAACAATTTCCTCAACCAGAGCAATCCCCGGTTCCAAAGAGCACGAGAATTGCCGTGGCGCCACTGCAAGCAGATTGAGCCGGTGACGAATGCCTGCGGAAGTACCTAAAATACAACGGCTTTTTCGGCACTCCTGTGCCGCACAGGCATAGCGAGGTGATGAGGAACGATCTCGGCGATTTGCGCGTCGATAAAAATCTGTCGCCGTTTTTCTTACCCTCCAGGGGAGGGTGAAGAACGTCACACCTCGTCTTCTCCGGACGCATCGTCGGCGCCGGCATGGTCCGGCGGCACCGGCATCGGCACCGTCTCGAACCGCGTCGGCAAATTCACCGGCCGGTAGTCCTTGATCGCGTCCATTCGCTTCGTCACGGATTCATGGATCAAGGCGCCTTCGGGAATCGGGCGCGGTTCGGCGTCGGGGATGTAGCGGCCGAAGTAAGTTCGCCGCTCCGGCCATTCCTTGTACTTGGCGTTCTTGGGGAAGAATTCGAGAAGCCACCACGCGCCGTGCAGCGATTGATGCACCTGGCCTTCCGGGTTCGGCGCGACGTAGGAGAACGGGCTGCCCTTGCGCTGCACGCCCCAGGCCAGCTGGTTGACGTTGCCGGTATTGACCTTGAGGCCGGCTTCGATCGCCTGCTCGATCATCCACAGCAGCGGATATTTCGACAGCCCCGACTCCTTTTCCGGATAGCCGCCGCCGACATCGGAATGCACGCCGGCGAACCAGACCTGCTTGATGTCCTGCGGCCTGGCATGGGCGTCGTTGAAGCGGTTGAGCTTGAAGGTCTGCGGCTGGTCCCATTTCTTCAGGCGGAACATCGCGCGCCGCTCGTCGATCGAGATCGCCTGCCGGAACACCTCGACGCTCGGATTTTGCAGGGTGTAGGCGAGCTCCTCGAAGCTCGGCCAGTACAGCCGGTCGGGCCGCGGCACGATCACGCTGGCGACGGTGTCCCAGACCCCGACGAAGCGGATCAGCGGCCACCGCGTCGAGGTGATGCGCGCGAACTGCGCCGCCTGGTCGTCCTTCGAGGTCGCCAGCGGCCCCTCGGAATCGCCGGCATCGGTGACCGCCTTCAGCTCGAAGCCGAGACCATGCTGGCCGTCCGAGGAAAACTGCTTGTAGGCGGTGAGGCCAGATCCGGCGAGATTGGCCTGCTCCGGCGAGATCAGCCCCACTTTGTGGATCAGCCCCGCCAGCACCCGCACGGTGTAGGCGCCGCGGGAAAAGCCGAACAGATAGATCCGGTCGCCGGGCTCGTAATGGTGGACCAGGAACAGGTAGGACTGCAGCACCTTGTCATCGAGGCCATAGCCGGTGGCCAGCCCCAGGATCGCGGAAAAGTCCTGCTTGAACTTGTGCCATGGGTTCGGCAACGCCAGCGTGCCGACGCCGGGATCGTAAAACACCATCTGCCGCGGCTCGGTTTTGTCGGTCTTGCGCAGGCAGCGATAGAACTTGAGCACATTGGAAATGTTCTCGGAGATTTCGTTGCCGGTGCCGTCGCAGAGGATGATGATGTTTTTCATGGGAGACTCGCGGGGGGTAGGGTGATGCTACCTGGGCGAGTATAGCATGATTTTGCGGTTTCGAGCTATGGTCAAGTCCATCTGCGATTCTCTAGCGGAGCGGAGCCATGAGCTACTCGAAACGAATTCTGTTCGGAGATGATCCTGCTTACGATGGAGCCGGTGCAGCTCTTAGGCAGGTTATTGAAGATCGCATTTCTGCTTTTAAATTCAAGGTATCGTTACGTCGACGAAATCGATCCGGCTTTGGCCCGTATTGGGATCCGAACTGGCGATATTGTGTTAGTCGCGCCGCCGATGAATTGAAGATAGATGTTGTGATCGTAAACGATCAGGCGTGTACGGGAACTCAAGCCGAAGCTAACGCGATAAAAATCGAGGCCGAACGGCTGTAGGCGCTGCATTCCAGTGATGCCGGGCGTAGAATAGTTATGAAAAAGTCCGTCCACGAATTCTTGCAGAAGCGTATCAAAGTAAGCGACGTCTGCCATTTGATCTCGCGCCAATTCCTTCAAGCCTTCTGCGAAGTAGAACGTTATTCGCGACCGGTTGAACAGTTTTAGATAAGTTTGGTGATTGGCAAAGTCTGCAGTTTTTGAAATCGTTTTGCCGATGGCTTCTTCGAATATGGTGTAAAGTTGATTGACGTACTCTGTCTCGCCGGCAGAAACTGACGAAGGTGGAGTCGGAGGAGGCGGGCGTTCGATTAGCGGAGCACCGAATACGGTCATGTAATATCGCGTTTTTGCGTGCTCGGTTATTAGATCCAATGGCTGCTTCGCTCGGAAGATCGAAAAGTCGAAAGCTTCGATGTGAGCTTTCAATTCAACGCTCATCAGCACTGGCTTCGTACCAATCTTCGTGGCGCATCTTTCGGTCCAGTTAAGGAGAATGTAAGCTCGGAGCTTCTCTGGGGCATCGAGCAGGTCTTGAAAATCGGACGTAACGCCGAGGTGCGTAACGAACCAATATTCTATGGGCGCCGTGTAATCGCCGTTGAGCGTATAATATAGGACCTTGCCAATCTCGACCGCAGCAGTTCCGGTGCCAAGTCGACTATCATAGTGCTTACATTGATACAGGGACCATCTGCGAGGTTGCGCGGAAGGGGGGGCATGCCAAACTACGACATCCCTTCCTTTGTCGCCGGCACCGCCCCGCTGTTGGACTTCGTAAATGCCCGGCTTCTTCGACGACAGATAGTCGGAGGCCCACTCTAGCGTGAAACGTTCGAAATCGGCAGGACTGAACTGTGCGAGGCGAGCTAGGGGCTGAACAGGAAGGCCGACGCCCAATCCAAGCAGGCGCGCGTTAGCATTCGGCCACGGTGTTGGCGCGCCTAGTTTCTCAATTGAATTCGTAGCTGGTTGTATCTTGCTCACGTCTCCCCCGGGAAAGAGTACGTCAATCTGGGGATGTAGAGCAAATGGGATGCTCCCAAGCGAATCAGCAATTGGTCGGAATTGCGCTCATAGCCCCCACAAACAAAAACGGCCGGGTCTTTCGACCCAGCCGCTCCAAAACCCTGATCCGCTATTGCAGCGAGGCTTACGCCTCAGCTCGCCTTGCGGAGTTCTTTCTTCACGAACACCGGCTTGCCGACCTTCTTCTCGATCGCGCGCTTGAGGTCGAGCGCGCGGGGCGAGAGGTTGGCGGCGCGGGCCTTTTGCAGGAAGGCATCGAGGCCGCCATTGTGGTCGACGCTCTTCAGCGCGTTGGTCGAAACGCGCAGGCGCACGTTGCGGCCGAGCGCATCCGAGATGAAGGTAACATTGACCAGGTTCGGCAGGAACCGGCGCTTGGTCTTGATGTTCGAGTGGCTCACCTTGTGGCCCACCTGGGGGCCCTTGGCGGTCAATTCGCACTTACGGGACATCGCAAAATCCTCTTCCATCCCCGCCTACGGGCAGCGCATCATGCGCCGCGCGGGGGTCCAAAATCGCGTCCATTTGCAGGAACCGCGGACGTATAGGGCTGAAGGCCTGAACCGTCAAGGTTCGGGGCGCAAGGAAATGCGCGGAAAATGCTGGCGCGCAACCGGTTCCAAGCGGTCATTTAACCGCGTTTTCGTGGGCGGTCCCGCGCGAAAACGTCATATAACCCACCACATAAACGGCGCATTCCCCGCCGCATCATGAAAGTCCAAATCCCTGATAGCCCGGCCGGGGCTTTATGTCCTGCCGGGGGCTGGACCGCCAGCTTTTCGCGAAATTCGCGTTGTTTGCCGGATGTTTCTGCTTAGATGACCCTTCAGCTCAGCCAACCCTGGAATTCCGCTTTCGTGACTGCATTCCGCCCCATCGTGCCCCGTTTGGGGCTGTTTTTCGCTCTCAGCGCCGGCGCCTGGCTCGCAGCCGCGCCGCAGGCCGCGTATGCGCAGGGGCGGGTGGATGCCAATTACGAGGCCTCGCTGTCCGGCATCCCCGTCGGCAAGGGTTCCTGGACCATCGAAATCGGCGACGACGTGTTTTCGGCCTCCGCCCAGGGCGGCAGCGCCGGGCTGTTGAAGGCGTTTTCCGGCGGCTCGGGTTCCGGCGCCAGCCAGGGCCGCGTCGTCAACGGCGCGCTGGTCGCCAATTCCTATGTCGCCACCACCACCACTTCGAAGAAATCCGAGACCATCCGGCTGGTCCTTGCCAATGGCGGGGTGAAGGATTTTTCGATCGATCCGGTGCCGCCGGTCGATGCCGACCGCATCGTCGTGACCGAGGCGCATCGCAAGAACGTGCTCGATCCGATGACCGGCTCGATGATCCGGGTGCCCGGCACCGGCGAGGTGCTGTCGCCCGAGGCCTGCCGCACCGGCACCGGCGTGTTCGACGGCCGTCTGCGCTACGACCTCAAGCTCGATTTCAAGCGGATGGAGAACGTGAAGTCCGAGCACGGCTATCACGGCCCGGCCGTGGTCTGCGCGATCTATTTCACGCCGGTCGCGGGCTACATCCCTGATCGCCCGGTCATCAAGTGGCTCGCCGGCCAGCGCAACATGGAAGTGACGTTCGTGCCTGTGGCCGGCACCCGCATCCTGGTTCCGTTCCGGATGACGATCCCGACCCCGTTCGGCCCCGCGATGCTGGAAGCGACGAGCTTCGTGACCACCGCCGCGCCGCCACGGCTGGCGAAGACGCAGTAGGCGATCTCTTCCCTTCTCCCCTTGTGGGAGAAGGTGGCGCGAAGCGCCGGGTGAGCGACTATCTGAGGAGTCAAGTTGCATTGGCGTATTGGGCACGCGCATCGCGTGCTTTTGCGTTG
>JAIEPP010000383.1 GCA_019748335.1 Xanthobacteraceae bacterium | reverse complement strand
TCGCGCTGAACAACTGCTTGGCAACGCCGATCTGGCGTTCGCGATGTACCCCATCGAACGGCTGGCCAATTCGAAATTCGCGCGAGTGCGGCACGCCGGCCAGATTGCGCTCGGTGTTGCCCTGGCGGATGCGATCCAGCGGCGCGCCGGTGATGACATAGAAATTCCAGGGTTGGGTATTCATCGACGACGGCGCGCGCATCGCCAGCGCCAGGACTTCCTTGATCAATTCCTGCGGGACAGGATCGGGCTTGTAACCGCGGATGCTTCGCCGGCCGAGGATGACGTCATCAAACTTCATCTTTATATTTCCTGAAATTGGCGCGAGGTCTGCTTTCTCCCTCACGGCTTTGTTCATGTCCAGAGCCTTATCGGTTCTGATTGAATCGCTCGAAAACGCTCCTGCGTTCCTAACCCTCGCGCAAGATCATGTCGGCGCAAACGCCGGCCGACTGGATCACACCGGTGTAGCCGCCGAAGCCTGAATAGGCGGAGGCCAGATAAAATCCTGGAATCGCCGTGCGCGGCGAGCGGAGCGGGCTTTGCCAGATCGAGGCCGGCGGCGACGGCGCAAAACCGTAGACGGCGCCGTCGGGCGCGTTGAGATATTGCCGCACCGATAGCGCGCTGTTGAACGACGACGCCACGACGGCATCGCCGAGCCCGGGATAGATCGACGACAGATAGCGCACGATCGCGTGTTGCCAGCGACCGCGCTTTTCGCGATAGGCGTCCATGTCCGAACTGTCCCAGTTCGACAGCAAATCAGGTCCGAGCACCGACAGCACATAAGGCGGCGCCGGCACCCCGGATTCGATCGCCGCATAATCCACGACCGACATCGGCGGCATCCGCTCGCCCGGTTCTTCGGCCATCAGCGCCGCGCCTTGCCCGTAGTCGGCGAACCGCTTCATCCACGGCGGCAGCAATTGCGTGGAGTAGGCGGCAACGCCGAATTCGCGCGGCGGCTTTGAAAGTCCGAGCGTCAGCGCGAACAGCGATGCCGACGGCGTCTGCCGCGCGGTGCCCCTGCTCAGCTTCTCCGCCGCATCCGCCGGCATCAGCGGCTCCAGCGCCGCTGGCGCGGCATTGCCGATGATGCGCGCGGCTTCGACGATTTTGGGATCGCTGCCGTCCTTGGCGGTGTGGGTGACGGTCTTGGCATCGCCGTCAAGCCCGATGTCGCTGACGACGCGTCGCACCAGCACTTCGCCGCCGGCGGTCTTGATGGCCCGCGCCAGCGCGCTCGACAGCCGCTGCGAACCGCCCTGCACGTAACGGCCGCCGCTTTGCAGATAGCTTCCTTGCGCAAACGCGAAATAGATCCACCACAGCGTGGTGGGGTCGTCGTGGAAATAGGACAGGTTGGCGGCGAGCGCGGATTTGACGGCCTCGTTGTCGCCGAACACCCGGTCGAATTTCTCCGACAGCGACAGCGACCAGTCGCGGGCGCACGGCAGCAGCGTGAACAAGGCGCGCAAACCCTCGCGGGGTTTTTTCAACGCGCCCCTGCCTTGCGAGATCGTCGCCATCGCCGCGACGATCCCTTGCATCTCGCCGAGCACCTGCTTGATGCCGTGGCGCGCTTCCGGAAAGCGCGCGGTCAGCGTCACCAGCGCCTCGTCGAAATTATCGGGCATCAGCAACGGCGCGCCGATCGGTCCGCCGCGTGCCTGGTAGAACGCGCCTGACGGCACCCAGGTGACGGCGTCGATCACGCCGGCACGCGTCAGCACGTCGTGCTTGGGATCGCCGGGATGGTGGGGATCGCTGGTTTCGTGCAGCGAACCCTCGACGAACAGCTCGCCGGATTTGTAGCTCGAGGCCGCGCCGCCGACGGAGTTGCTGCGCTCGATCACGAGCACCTTGCGGCCCGCCCGCGCCAGGATCGCACCGGCGGTCAGCCCGCCCAGGCCGGCCCCGACAACCACTACGTCATAACGCGCCATTCGAGCTGAAACCCTTGGGAACTCATGCACTTATCGCGCATGTTCATTGCCGCTTGGAGGCGGCATGTCAAATGCGCTGATGCATGGTGCCTAGGCCAGATACACCGGCCGGCTGCATGGCTCACGTGCACCGGAAGTGCGGCTACTTCCACACCGACTTGTCGGCGTCCCAGCGCTGGCCCTTGAACTCCTTGGCCAGCGCCGCGACCGAACCGTTGTCGTCCTTGGGTTCGCCGCCTTCCTCGTCGCCGGCAGCTTCATCGGACAGGTTCAGCTTCGGCCCAGTGCTTTCATCCGTTGTCGTGATCACGGGGCTCGAGATCCACAGCATCAACCGATCGTAAGCGCCGGGCTTGTCCGGGGAAACCAGCGCGGTGATCTCGATGCTCTCGGTGAGGCCGAGCGCGGGATAGGTCTGGCTCGGCCGTTTGAACGTCAGTTTCAGTTTGCCGGTATTGGCGTTCCAGTCGGCGGCGGCGGCGTTGGCCGACAGCGTCTTGCTCAACGCACCCGATATCGCAGCCGCGATCTTGTCCCGGTTGAGCTTGTCGCCGTCGCGCCAGTCGGCGGCGGCAAAACGGATCGTGCGGTCCATTTCAACAACGCCGGTGGTCCAGCCCACGGCGACCACACCCGGCGCTGCCTTGGCCTTGGCGATCAGCGCTGCGGCACGGTCGGGATCGACAGTGAGGTTGATGGTCTGTTCGCCGGCCCGTAATTCGTCGCAGGTGACGGCGAGGCTGCCCAGTCCGACCTCGACGGCCTCGCCCTTCAGGCTCTTGAGGAAATCCAGGGCGTTGTCGAGCTTGACCCGCACCCCGACCGATTCCGGCGAGACTTCGGTGAATTCCTTCGGCGCCGGCGTGATGCCGTCGTCGCTGGTCTGGTTGTCCAGAAATTCCTTCTCGCTGAGATCGGAATTATCGGATGACGTCACTTCCGTCACTGATGTTCCGACCGTGATCTGACCGCGGAATTCGAAACTGTCGCCGCTCTGCTTGCGCAACAGTTTGACCGTCACCGGCAGCTTGTCGCCGAGGCTCTGCGTCGTCCCGGTCATGTTCGGGCCGCTGACGGTGAGGTTGGCGACGAAACGGTCCTTGCGGTCGGAGCCCTTTGCGGTGGGGTAGCAGACGTCGAGTACCGCCGCGGTGACGGTCTTGCCCTGGCGGGTCTCCTTGAGGACGACGTCGGCGTTGCCGTCCATCAGGCCGTCGATCGCGCTGAAATACCTGATCTCGGGGCCGCCTGGTGCCGCCTTGCCCGGGAGTTTGGTCTGGGCGAAAGCGAGGTCCGCAGAGGCGGTCAGCAGACCGAACAGGCAAAGCATCAGCGCGCGCATATGAAATTCCTCGAAACGGCAGAATCGATAGCTCAACCTAACTAGCAAACCTATGTAGCGTTTTCGAGCGAAGTGGTTCCTGGTTCGCGTAGCAATCAAGCTTGCGCAGATTGCGTAGACTTATCTGCGGTAGAAAACGCGTCAAGACATCGAAAAAGAGCTTCATCGGTTCAATCAAAACCGATGAAGCTCAACATCGCCAAAAAAGAAGGCTGCCCGGAGGCAGCCTTCGATTTTGTGGATTGGGTAGGTTGGGTCTGGCGGGCTTAGAAGCCCATGCCGCCCATTCCACCCATGCCGCCGCCACCGCCGCCCGGCATCGCGGGGGCCGGTTCCTTCGGCAGTTCGGCGACCATGGCTTCGGTGGTCACCAGCAGGCCGGCGACCGACGCGGCGTCCTGCAAGGCGGTACGCACCACCTTGGCCGGGTCGATGATGCCCTTTTCGACCATGTCGACATAGGTTTCGGTCTGCGCGTCGAAGCCGAAGGTCTCGGACTTGTTCTCGAGGATCTTGCCGACCACGATCGAGCCTTCGACACCGGCGTTCTCGGAGATCTGCCGGATCGGGGCTTCCAGCGCCTTCAGCACGATATTGATACCGGCCTGGACGTCGGAGTTGTCGTTGTGGATGCGGCCGACCGCCTTCTTGGCGCGCAGCAGTGCCACGCCGCCACCCGGCACGATGCCTTCCTGGACAGCCGCGCGGGTCGCGTTGAGGGCGTCCTCGACGCGGTCCTTCTTTTCCTTGACCTCGACTTCGGTCGCGCCGCCGACGCGAATGATCGCGACGCCGCCGGCGAGCTTGGCCAGGCGTTCCTGCAGCTTCTCGCGGTCGTAGTCCGAGGTGGTTTCCTCGATCTGCGCCTTGATCTGCGTAACGCGGGCCTCGATGTCCTTCTTCTTGCCGGCGCCCTTGACGATCGTAGTGTTCTCCTTGTCAATCACCACCTTGCCGGCACGGCCGAGCATGTTGACGGTGACGCTTTCGAGCTTCATGCCGAGCTCTTCGGAGATCAACTGACCGCCGGTCAGGATCGCGATGTCTTCCAGCATCGCCTTGCGGCGATCGCCGAAGCCGGGCGCCTTGACGGCGGCGACCTTGAGGCCGCCGCGCAGGCGGTTCACGACCAGCGTCGCCAGGGCCTCGCCTTCGACGTCCTCGGCGATGATCAGGAGCGGACGGCCGGACTGCACCACGGCTTCCAGCACCGGCAGCATGGCCTGCAGGCCGGAGAGCTTCTTCTCATGCAGCAGCACGTAGACGTCTTCGAGCTCGGCGGTCATCTTCTCGGCATTGGTGACGAAGTAGGGGCTAAGGTAGCCGCGGTCGAACTTCATGCCTTCGACGATGTCGACTTCGGTATCGAGCGACTTGTTTTCCTCGACCGTGATGACGCCTTCATTGCCGACCTTCTGCATCGCCTGCGCGATCATCTTGCCGATGGCGGCATCGCCGTTGGCCGAGATGGTGCCGACCTGGGCGACTTCGGAAGAAGCAGCCACCGGCTTGGCGCGCTTCTCGATGTCCTTGATCACGGCGGCGACCGCGATATCGATGCCGCGCTTGAGGTCCATCGGGTTCATGCCGGCCGCGACCGACTTGGCGCCTTCGCGCACGATCGCCTGCGCCAGCACGGTGGCCGTCGTGGTGCCGTCGCCGGCGGTATCGTTGGTCTTGGAGGCGACCTCGCGCAGCATCTGCGCGCCCATGTTCTCGAACTTGTCCTCGAGCTCGATTTCCTTGGCGACGGTGACGCCGTCCTTGGTGATGCGCGGGGCACCGAACGACTTCTCGATCACGACATTGCGGCCCTTCGGGCCGAGCGTCACCTTGACCGCGTTGGCCAGGATATCGACGCCGCGCAGCATGCGGTCGCGGGCGTCTCCGGAAAACTTAACGTCTTTGGCAGCCATTTGAATTGCTCCTTGAAAAAATCGTCATCCTGAGGAGCGGGCCTTGGCCCGCGTCTCGAAGGATGAATGTGTGGGGTGATCACCCTTCGAGACGGCAGCTTCGCTGCCTCCTCAGGGTGACGGCTGCGTCAGCTCAGCACGCCCATGATGTCCGACTCCTTCATGATCAGGAGTTCTTCACCGTCGAGCTTGACCTCAGTGCCAGACCATTTGCCGAACAGCACGCGGTCGCCGACCTTGAGGTCGATCGGGATCAGCTTGCCGGCCTCGTCGCGGCCGCCGGGGCCGACGGCGGTGATTTCGCCCTGCGAGGGCTTTTCCTTGGCGCTGTCGGGAATGATGATGCCGCCCTTGGTCTTCTCTTCGGCATCGATGCGCTTGACCACGACGCGGTCATGCAGCGGGCGGAACTTGGATTTGGACATGCGGTTTCCTCTTGCAGGTTCGTTTGGCGGCTTGGTTCAGGTCCGGTTGCCATCAAAATGGCTGGGAAATGCTGGCTATTTGACGCCGTCCCGGGCAGGACGGCAGAGGCCCCTTAGCAATCGTTGCATTTGAGTGCTAAATGTGGCCACGGGGAATATGGCTTGGCGCCGGTCCTGTCAAGCAAGGCGGTTGATGACGAAACGAAGTTAGGCCGTGGTTAAGGCCTTGGTGAGGCCAATATAGGATGCTGCCTGAGAAACCAATTCGGGATGGTGGCGTAGTTCTAGTGACGTCATTGCTCCGGCAGGCGTTTTACGGTTGGTTGCACGGGACGGTGCGGCTTTGAGGAATTGGTCGGGGGGATGCGATGATCAGGTCAGTTAATGCGCGTACGGTGGCCAATCTGGCGATCGCGTCGGCGCTGACGATGTTCCTGGCGGGGTGCGGCAGCATGAGCCTGCCCTCGCTGTCATCCAATTCGCCGGAGCCGGTCGAGCCCGGGGTAGCCCCGGAAATGCCGGCCAGCATCCGTGCCGACGAGATTGTCGGCCGCTGGGGCCTCGCCTCTTTCCAGAATCCGGCCGATCGCGCCCGGACCGAAGCCGCGGCGCGCGGGCAATGCAAGCAGCCTTACGTGATCGGCGCCGGGCAGTCCGGCGGCGTCGTCATGCATCTGGCCGACCAGGCGACGCCGCAGGAACTGCGCCTCAAGGGCAGCCCGAGCGGCAAGAACTATATCGGCCCGGCCGGTCCGACCCCCGGCGAACAGGACCGCG
Organism: Xanthobacteraceae bacterium; assembly: GCA_019748335.1. GTDB lineage: Bacteria > Pseudomonadota > Alphaproteobacteria > Rhizobiales > Xanthobacteraceae > Bradyrhizobium. Next base: position 4,166 of record JAIEPP010000383.1, on the reverse strand, counting down.
AGATCGTGTCGTTCGACGGCCGCGTGCTGGTGACCCGCTTCATCGACAAGGATGCGGCGGTTCGTTACGGCAACATGGTCTATGTCCGCTGCGCCCCGCGGGCGTGAGCTGACTTACCGTCATTGCGAGCGAAGCGAAGCAATCCAGACTTTGTTTACCGTCCTCGCGACTTTCTGGATTGCTTCGCGGAGCCTGTCATCGGGCGCGCATTCGCGCGACCCGTTTGCTCGCAATGACGATTTGAGAGCATCACACGGTCCCGACAAATAAGAACGCCGGCATCGCTGCCGGCGTTTTGGTTTAGTATTGAGCGCTGGTCTCAGTCGAACAGGGCGTCGATGTCGTCCTGCGAGGCGTGGCCGACGTCGCCGTCCAGCTTCGGGCCGTTGAGCAGCTTGTCGTCGCCTTCGCGGGTGTCGACGATCGGCGTGGCGTGGGCCTTGATGGCGTCGACGCCGCCCCAGATGTCCATCATCGCCGTGATGTGATTTTCGATGAACTTCATCGTCGTCATCACCTTGCTGATGCGCTGGCCGGTGAGATCCTGGAAGTTGCAGGCCTCGAAGATCGCGATCACGCGTTCCTGGATTTCTTCGGCCATCAGCTTCTGCTGGTCCGGCGAGATGTTCTTCGACAGCGCGCTGGCGGCCTGGTCGATCGCTTCGGCCGCCTCGAGAATTTGCTGGGTGGCTTCTTCGGTGCCGCCGACGACCGCGCCGAGTTCGCCGTTGACCTTGGCCATCTCCTCGCCTTCGAAGCTGCGGCCATGCAGGGTGGCAATCTCGCGCTTGGTGCGGTTGATGGCGTCGTGAATGAGGTCGAGCTCGACCTTGAGCTTCTCGCACTGCTCGATCTGGGCGCGGTAAGTTTCCAGAAGCGCGTGGGCTTCGGCGACTTCGCGCGCGACGCTGGCTTCGGCACTTTCGGTCACCGCGGAACGCTGGTGTCCGCCTCCGCCACCGCCGGCAGCCATCTGGCTGCGGATCGAGCGCAGCTCGGCCATGATCTCCCGATGCATCGGGCCGATGTCGCCACCTTCGGCAACCATGGACATGGGTACGTCGCCCATGGCTTCTTCGATACGAAAACGTTTGCGGCTAATCGACATGAGATTTATCCCACCCCTTCACTGACGCCTGTTCTAGACCGGGGCGATTTAACGTGAGGTTCACGCGGGAACACATCTTCAGGCGGTCGCCGATCGGCCGCACACCAACGATTAACCATGCGGGCGCGGCGTTCACTCAAAATAAACGCTACCGGTCAAATCAGCGCGCGCTTGCCGACGTGGTGAATCGAAACGCCGTTTCCGTTTACCAAACCGATTAGGTTTTCGTTTGTATTGATCGCGTGCAACGGCGTCGGTCCGACGCTGCCCCGCAACAGTGACGAAACAGTACAGAGTACGTCGATGTCCGGAAAAATCTCCCTCGCGCTCCTCGCGGGCGTGTCTTGCCTTTGCTTCGCCGATCAGGTCCAGGCGTTCGACGCCTTGCCCGCAAACGAGCCCACCGTGCTCTACGTCCGCGATCCCGCACCGCCGGCGCCGGTTCGGATGGCCTCCGCGGAACGCGGCCAGATGGGCGGTGGATTCATCGAGTTCCTGTTCGGTGATGCGCCGCAGGGTGGACGCTCCCAGCAGCAGCCGATGTATCAGCAGCAGCCCGACAACGGATATGGCCGGCGTTCGCTGCTACCGCCGATCGATCCGCAGCAGTCGCTGATCCGTCCGCAGCAACAGGAAGAGGCGGCAGAACCCGCGCAGCGCTTCGATCCCAAATACGAAAAGCAGGTGGTCGAGTATCACGGCAAGGAAGGTGCGGGCACCATCGTCGTCGACACCCCGAACAAGTTCCTGTTCCTGGTGCAGGGCGACGGCAAGGCACTGCGCTACGGCATCGGCGTCGGCCGCCCGGGCTTCACCTGGTCGGGCGTCAAGACGATCTCGGCGAAAAAGGAATGGCCGGCCTGGACGCCGCCGCCGGAAATGCTGGCGCGCCGTCCCGACCTGCCGCGGCACATGGAAGGCGGCCCGCAAAATCCGCTCGGCGCGCGCGCAATGTACCTAGGCTCGTCGCTCTACCGTATCCACGGCTCCAACGAACCCTGGACAATCGGCACCAACGTCTCGTCCGGCTGCATCCGGATGCGCAACGAGGACGTGATCGACCTCTACGGCCGCGTCGGCGTCGGCGCCAGGGTGATCGTGATCTGAAAAATCTACCATCGCAAATCGAAACGGCCGCCCGGTGGGCGGCCGTTTTTATTTTCAGGCGTTGCGTCGTTCAGGCGAGATCGCTGTCGCCATCACCGTCAAAGCCGTCGCCGTCAAAGCCGTCGGAGTCGTGATCGGCGTCGTCGTCATTCGAGGCCTGGTCGAACAGCCCGGCGCGCGAACCGTACCCGTCGTCGGCGGCGCGGTGGCCGGAGTCGGAGGAGCCCGAAGAACCGATGTCGTTGATCCCGGCGTCACGCGCCAGGTCGCTGCTCGACTGATCGCTCCACGGCTTCTGGTTGCCACTCGAATTTCCAAAGCCGGATGAATCGCCGAAGGCCTGGTGGTTGCCGCCGCCGCCCATCATCGAACGGATGCCGCCGAGCAGCATCGATCCGCCGACCACGCCGGCCGCGGCCGCCGCCGCGGTTCCGAGAAACGAGCCGCCACCGCCGCCGAATGCCGGCTGCTGCGGCGCGCCATACTGCTGGGCGTAGGGCGGCTGACCATATTGTTGTCCCGGCGCCTGGGCCTGCTGCATCGCCTGGCCGCTGTTCCACACCGGCCGGCCGCCGCCGATGTCGGGTGCGCGGACATGCGGTACCGAGCCTGAACCTTGGCCTTGCGGCTGGCCCTGTCCAAAGATCGCGTCGCGCATCGAATCGAGGAAACCGCCGCCTTGGGTTTGCTGACCTGACGGCGCGGCTTCCAGTTCCTGGATGCGGTCGTGGGCGCGCTTCAGCGCCTCGTCCTGCAGGAGGGCGGTTTGCACCAGCGCGTAGACCGAATTGGGCGCCGTGCGCAGACCTTGCATGATCGCGGACATCGCCTCGGGATCGCGCGGCGCGCTCTCCAGTTTGGCGAGCCGGTCGAAAAGATCGTCAATCAGTTGGCGTTCTTGCGGTGTCATGGCCTTCTCCCTCGCGTCGAATGGATCGAAGCGCGGGGATGATGTAGGCCGCCTTTGCGTCGCAAGTAGTGTTTCGCCGGATTAAATTTTGGTATGCGACAATAGGACCGGCCGGTTTTGCTGAACCTTTTCAGGTAAGTACTTATCAGGCGAGTGTTACATTATTCGCAGCCAGCAGCGGTGGAAAGTGCTCGCCGGCAAGAAACGCGTGTTCGGCCTCGCGCTGGGTGGTGAGCGGATCGAGGCTGATCAGGGTCTCGTCGACGAAGCCGGGGTGACACATCACGAGGCCGCCTTCCGGCAGACCCTCGAGAAATCCGCGCATCAGCGCGCCGAAGTCCGGCTGGCCCAGGAAATCATAGGCGCCGGCAAAGGCTGGGTTGAACGCAATCCCGGCGCGTGCCGCGCGCTTGCGAAATTGCGAACTCAGCACGTCGAGCACCAGCGCCTTCGGCGCACCGAGCCGTTGCGCCAGCGGCTGCATCCGTCCACCCTGCCGCACCCAGGCTTCGGGCGCGGCTTCTTTCACCGCCCGCAAAAATGCGTCGCGCGCCTGCGGAAACAATTGCGCGTGCTGATGGCCGTCGACGAAGTCGGGCGCGCGGCCGAACAGTTCCTGGAAGGTGGCGAGCTGCACCATCAGCTCGGCGTGGATCATCTCGGGATCGAGCCGCCGCAACAGGCCCGCGCGCAACAGTTTCGGGAACGGCAGGAACATGCCGCCATCGGTGGGGCGGAAATGCATCGTCAGGGGCCGGAACGGCGCCGTCAGCGTCACGTGCAGGCCGATGGCGCAGCGCGGGCTTTTCGCGGCAACGTCCTGCAACGCGGCGACCGCGCCGCGGCCGATGGCCGGGCCCACCACCATCACCGAGGTGGCGTTGAGACGGCCGCCGTCAATCAGTTCGCGAATCGCGCGGTTGACGCCATCGCTCAGGCCGTAGTCATCGGCGCACAGCCAGATCCGGCGCGGCGCGGCATCGCTCATTCGGCGGCGGTCCGTTCGGCGGGGCTGGTAGCCGTCTCGCCATCGGCGCGCTT
>JAIEPP010000265.1 GCA_019748335.1 Xanthobacteraceae bacterium | reverse complement strand
GGATTGGTCAGGAGGTTCGCCGCCGCCTCCGCATAGCAGAACGGCATGAACACCATGTTCTCCGGCACATCGCGGTCGGAGCGCACCTTGACCTCGACCGCGCCACGGCGGGTCTCCAGCCGGATGAAGTCGCCGGGCCATACGCTGAGCCGCCGCATGTCCTTGGGCGACATGAAGGCGACCGCCTCCGGCTCGATCTGGTCGAGCACGCTGGCGCGGCGGGTCATCGATCCCGTGTGCCAGTGTTCGAGCACGCGGCCCGTCGACAGCACCATCGGATATTCGTCGTCGGGCACCTCGTCCGGCGCGATCACCTTGGCCGGCACGATCTTGCCGCGGCCGCTGGCGGTCGGGAAACCGGTGGTGAAGATGATCTCGTTACCGGGCTTGTTGGGGTCGTCGACCGGATAAGTCACCGCGCCCTCGCGCACCAGCCGCTCCCAGGTGATGTTCTTGAGCGATGGCATCACCTGCGTCATTTCGGTGAACACCTCCGCCGGGCCGTCGTAGTTCCAGGCCAGCCCCATGCGCTTGGCGATTTCCTGGATGATCCAGAGATCCTGCCGCGCGTCGCCGGGCGGCCTGACCACCTCGCGCGCCAATTGCACGCGGCGGTCGGTATTGGTGAAGGTGCCGGACTTTTCCGCAAACGCCGAAGCGGGCAGGATCACGTCGGCATGGAACGCGGTCTCGGTGACAAAGAGATCCTGCACCACCAGATGATCGAGCTTCGCCAGCGCCTGGCGGGCATGCTGCAGATCGGGATCCGACATCGCAGGATTTTCGCCCTCGATATACATGCCGTTGATTTCGCCGGCATGGATCGCGTTCATGATCTCGACCACGGTCAGGCCTCGCACCGGATCGAGTTCCTGGTGCCACAGCTTCTCGAACGGTTCGCGCAGATCGGTGCGGCCGACCGGCTGGTAGTCCGGCAGGAACATCGGGATCAGGCCGGCGTCGGAGGCTCCCTGCACGTTATTCTGGCCGCGCAACGGATGCAGCCCGGTGCCGGGACGGCCGACCTGCCCGGTGGTCAGCGCCAGCGCGATCAGGCAGCGCGCATTGTCGGTGCCGTGGATGTGCTGGCTGATGCCCATACCCCAGAAGATGATGGAGGCGCGCGAGCGGGCATAGGTCCGCGCCACTTCCTTCAGGGTCTCGGCTGGAATGCCGCAGATCGCTTCCATCTTCTCCGGCGGGAAATCCTTGATCCGCTCCTTGAGCTCGTCAAAGCCTTCGGTATAGCCGGCGATATATTGCTGGTCGGTCAACCCTTCGCTGATGATGGTGTGCAGCATCGCGTTCAGCATCGCGACGTCGCTGCCGGGCTTGAACTGCAAATGCTTCCAGGCGTGACGCGACAGCGACTGCCGGCGCGGATCCATCACCACCAGCTTGGCGCCGCGCTTGGCCGCGTTCTTGATGTAGGTCGCCGCCACCGGATGGTTCACGGTCGGGTTGGCGCCAATCACGATGATGAACTCGGCATCCATCGCAGCCGCGAACGGCGCCGACACCGCCCCGGAGTTGAGGCCTTCCATCAGCGCCGCGACCGAAGAGGCGTGGCACAGCCGGGTGCAGTGGTCGACATTGTTGGAGCCGAAGCCGGTGCGCACCAGCTTCTGGAACAGATAGGCCTCTTCGTTCGAGCCCTTGGCCGAGCCGAAACCGGCCAGCGCCTTGACACCCTTCTCGTCGCGGATCTTCACAAGGCCCTTGGCCGCGAGATCCAGTGCTTCCTCCCACGACGCTTCGCGGAAATGCGTGAACGGATTGGCCGGATCGACCTGGTCGTTGGAATCCTTCTTCGCATTCGGCAACCGCACCAGCGGTTTTGTGAGACGATGCGGGTGATGGATGTAATCGAAACCAAAGCGGCCCTTGACGCAGAGCCGGTTGTGGTTGGCCGGGCCGTCGCGGCCTTCGGCGTAAATCACCTTGTCGTCCTTGACCTGATAGGTCACCTGGCAGCCAACGCCGCAGAACGGGCACAGCGAGTCGACCTTCTTGTCCGCATAGGTAACGCGGGTCTGGTTCTCGTCCAGCATCACCGAGGGCATCAACGCGCCGGTCGGACAGGCCTGCACGCATTCGCCGCAGGCCACACAGGTCGATTCCCCCATCGGGTCGTCGAAGTCGAACACGATCTTGGATTCGTGGCTGCGATAGGCCATGCCGATGACGTCGTTGACCTGCACCTCGCGGCAGGCGCGCACGCACAGCCCGCACTGGATGCAGGCGTCGAGATTGACGCTCATCGCCGGATGGCTGCTATCGCCATGCCAGCGCTCGGCCGCCGGGAAACGGCTCTCGGTGACCTCGACCTTTTCGGCCCAGTGCCAGAACTTGGAATCAGGATCGTGCGAGGTCGCGCGCGCCGGCTGGTCGGCGACCAGGAGTTCCATCACCATCTTCTGCGCCGAGACCGCGCGCGCGCTCTCGGTCTTCACCTTCATGCCGACACTAGGCGTCCGCTTGCAGGACGCCGCCAGCACGCGCTCGCCTTCAATCTCGACCATGCAGGCGCGGCAATTGCCGTCGGGCCGGTAGTCGGGCTCCGGCGAATAGCAGAGATGCGGGATCTCGCGGCCCTGGCGTTTCGCCACCTGCCAGATGGTTTCGCCGGCGTTGGCCTCGACTTGCTTGCCGTCGAGTTCGAACTGGATTTTGGTCATTCCGCCGCTTCCTTGAACTCGTCGGGGAAATACTTGATCACGGTTGTTAGCGGATTCGAGGCCGCTTGCCCCAGCCCGCAGATCGACGCATCGCGCATCGCCTGGCTCAATTCATCCAGCAATTCGCGGTTCCACACCGGCTTTTCCATCAGGATTGCCGCCTTCTGGGTGCCGACCCGGCACGGCGTGCACTGACCGCAGCTCTCATCCTCGAAGAAGCGCATCAGGTTCAGCGCCGCCCCCTTCACGCTGTCCTGGTCGGACAGAATGACGACCGCGGCCGAACCGATGAAGCAGCCGTATTTTTCCAGCGTGCCGAAATCGAGCGGTATGTTGTCCATCGATGCCGGCAGGATGCCGCCCGACGCACCGCCCGGCAGATAGGCGTGGAATTTGTGTCCATCCGCCACGCCGCCGCAGAACTCGTCGATCAGCTCACGCACGGTGATGCCTGATGGCGCCAGCTTCATGCCGGGATTCTTGACGCGGCCCGAGACCGAATAGCTGCGCAGACCGTGACGGTCGTGGCGGCCATGGCCCTTCCACCAGTCGGCGCCCTTCTCGACGATGTCGCGCACCCACCACAGCGTCTCAATGTTGTTGATCAGCGTCGGCAGGCCGAACAATCCGACCTGGAACGGATAAGGCGGCTTGTGCCTGGGCAGGCCGCGCTTGCCCTCGATGCTCTCCAGCAGCGAGGATTCCTCGCCGCAGATATAGGCGCCGGCGCCGCGGCGCATGTGCAGCACCGGGCCGCCGGGCGGCAACTTGGCGATTTCGCGTTCCAGGATTTCACGACTGGCCGGATATTCGTCACGTAGATAGATGTAGACGTCGGTGGCCTCGACCACGTGTGCGCCGATCAGCATACCCTCGAGAAAGCGATGTGGATCATTTTCGAGGTACCAGCGGTCCTTGAAGGTGCCGGGCTCGCCCTCGTCGCCATTGATCGCCATCAGCCGGGGGCCGGGTTCACCGATCACGGAACGCCATTTGCGCCCCGTCGGAAAACCCGCGCCGCCGAGCCCGCGCAACGACGCATCGTCGAGCGACTTCAGCAGATCTTCCTTCGACAACGCACCGGAACGCAGTCTGTTCAGCAGCGCATAACCGCCATTGGCCACATAGGCGTCATAGTCGACATATTTGGGCAGATGCGCGTGGGTCTCGCCAGCCTTGGCGGCAGCCAGCACATTGGTCACCGTGGCATGATCGACAAAGTGATGGCCGACCTCCGCCGCAGGCGCGGTATCGCAGCGTCCGACACAGGGCGCGCGTACGATGCGGATGCCGGGACCGGCCTTGTCCTGCAGCTCCTGCAGCAATTTCTCCGCGCCCAGCATGGCGCAGGTGAGCGAGTCGCAGACGCGGATGGTCAGCGGCGCGATATCCGGCTCGCCTTCCTTCACCACGTCGAAATGGGCGTAGAAGGTCGCGGTCTCGAACACTTCGGCGAATGACAGTTTCATCTCGTCGGCGAGCGCAGCGAGATGCGCCGCGGAGATCTGGCGGTATTTGTCCTGGATCAGATGCAGATGCTCGATCAGCAGATCGCGGCGGCGAGGAAGGTCGCCGAGCAGAAGCTCGATCTCGTGCGCGGCCGTCGGATCAACCTGCCGGCCCTTCGGCGTCGATTTCGCCCGCTTTCGTCCCGCGCCGGGATGCTCGAATTGGCGAACCTTTTGTGCGTCGTGGACCATCACATCTCGACCTTGTCCGATTTGGATCAATTCTAAGCCGTGGCATGCCAGATGCCAAGGGAATTATTCCGGAATTTGTTGCGACCCAATAAGCATTTAAGGGGCACGCAGCCGCGCTGCATGCCCCTTGTTCAACGCCCGGCGGAAACCGAAGTTCTGAAACCCATCAGGCTCTGCCCATCAGATCTCGCTCAGGCCAGCTCAGGTCTTGGCCATGCAGTCTTCGATGTAGAACCAGCGGTCATCGCCCGCCAACCCCTTCTGCTTCACCTCGACACGGCAGGCCTTGAACTTGGTCTTGTTGGCGCTCCACTTGGCCTTCATGTCCTTCAGCTTTTCGGCGGTCAGCTTCATTCTTGACGGCTTGGCGGCCGGGGTCGGCGTCGTGGCCGCCGGCGCGGCGGCGGGAGCGGTAGAGGTTTGGGCCGAAGCCGTATTGAGCTGGCCTGCGACAAGCAGCGCGGCAGCAAGACAAATTCCGGTACGAAGCATGGGAGATTCCTTGATCGGTTCGTTGAATGGATCGGAACGGCAAAGAGCAGCGCGGGGGCGACGAAGTCGATCCCGCGCTGCGTTATGCGATCAGAGGATCTTGACGGCGCTTTCCAGCGTCTTCCAGACACCCCAGGCGAGCGGAATGCCGACGAAGGCCCAGAACATCGCAGCCTTGGCGTCAAGCCCGCCGAACCCGATGCCGTAGGAGCCCGAGGGGCCCGAAGCATTGGCGCTGGCCGTCGTCGCCTGCAATTTGGCGACCTCCGCCTCGCTCATGTGCCACTTATGGTCGACCGGCTTGATCAGGTAGTTGCAGATCAATCCAGCAATCAGCATCGCACACAGGATGTACATCGTGGTGTTGTAGAGCTGGTCGCGCGGAACGCCGGCCGCGAGCTGGAACTCGCGGATGTAGTTCACCACGACCGGCCCGATGATGCCGGCCGTCGACCATGCCGTCAGCAGCCGGCCATGGATGGCGCCCACGAACTGGGTACCGAACATGTCGGCGAGATAGGCCGGCACGGTGGAGAAGCCGCCGCCATACATCGACAAGATGATGCCGAAGCCAAGCACGAACAAAAGCTTCGAGCCCATCGCGGCAAAGGTCGGAGCCAGCGCGTAGAGCGCGATGCCGAGGATGAAGAACGTATAGTAGGTGTTCTTGCGGCCGATCTTGTCCGACAGCGACGCCCAGAAGAACCGGCCACCGATGTTGAACAGCGAAAGCAGTCCGGCGAAACCCGCGGCGATACCCGCGATGGTCGCCTTCTGCGTGGCGTCGAGGGCGTTGAAGCCGACGTTGGGCAATCCGATCAGCTTGCCGGCGAAGATTTCCTGCAACATCGGCGAGGCCATGCCGATCACGCCGATGCCGGCCGACACGTTGAGGCAGAGCACCCACCAGATCAGCCAGAACTGCGGCGTCTTGTGCGCGTTGTCGAGATGGACGTTGTTCGTGGAGATCATCGCGTTCGCCCTGGATGGGGGCGTCCAGCCCTCGGGCTGCCAGTTCGGCGGCGCGATACGGTAGGAGAACGCACCGATCATCATGAACACGAAGTAGATGACCGCCATGGCGAGGAAGGTTTCCCAGACGCCGACCGAGGTCGGAGTCTTGAAATAGTTCATGAGAAGGTTGGCCAGCGGCGCGCCAATCATGGCGCCGCCGCCAAAGCCCATGATGGCCATGCCGGTCGCCATGCCGCGGCGGTCCGGAAACCATTTCACCAGCGTCGATACCGGCGAGATGTAGCCGAGGCCGAGACCGACACCACCGATGACGCCGGCACCGAGCCACATGATCCAGAGCTGATGCACATAAACGCCGAATGCGCCGATCAGCAGACCGCCGGCCCAGCACAGCGCGGCAACGAAACCGGCCTTGCGCGGTCCGACGCGCTCGAGCCAGCCGCCCCATATGGCGGCAGAGACGCCGAGGAGAACGAAGAACAGCGTGAACATCCAGCCCAGGCTGGCGACCTTCCAGTCGCAGGTGGTGGTGAACAGCTCCTGCATCAGCGACATGTCGGGGCAGGCCTTCGGCGCGGTCAGACCAATCGCGCGCGACAGCGGCAGCCAGAACACGCTGAAGCCATAGGCCATGCCGATGCACAGATGGATGCAAAGCGCGGCCGGCGGCACCAGCCAGCGGTTGAAGCCGGCGGTCGCAATCGTCCGCTCCTTGTCGAGAAACCCTGCTCCGGCGCCGGACGCCGTTCCGGCACTGCTGATCGTCGTCATTGATGTCTCCCCCTGCAGCCCGCCCTTGATGGGCACTTCTGCCGTCTACGATCCCGTTGTCCTAAGCGCCGCAGCGGAGCAATTCCCGCATTGCTGCTCCGCACAATTCCAGGATGCGCCGGGATCGGTAAGCGCATTCGAGAACCATAAACCCCAGACACCACCCACTATGCCAATTGCGGTAGAAACTTCGGCGAAATTTGGCCTATCGCGGAACCGTTTTGTGTCCTGCACAAAACGCGACTCCACCTCCGTCGGCCCTCCAGAGAAATGCAATTGGGACAGAAGCAGGGACCGGTGTCGATAGGCAAATGGTAGAAATCACTCAACCAGGGCGATTAGCCGCCTTGAGGCGGCGCACTATTGGATTTCTCTATCGCGCCATTCGTCTTCTCGATCAGGAAAACGATCCGTGTTTCGTCGCGCTTGGCGATCTCGACCTTGTCGCCGGTCTCCCGAATCAGGTTGGGAATATCGATCACCGACAGCGGATCGGTGCAGTGAACTTCGAGAAAATCGCCGGGCGCCACGGTCTTCAGCGCCTTGCGCGTCTTCAGCGCAGGCAGCGGACATTTCAGGCCGGTTAGATCGAGGGTTGTCTTGGTCATGTCACGAACATGGCGAAGCCGGCGCTAACGGTCAAATAGCGCGCTCGAACGACGTGGTGACCGTTTCGCCAAGAAAACGCGTCAAAATGAGTCTTACAGCAGGCTGGCATAGGGCAGGAATCCGACCGTCTGGCCGGGCTCGACTTGTGTCACGTCTTCGCCGAGTTCGACCAGGCCGTCGGTATCGACCAGCGAGGACAACAGCCCCGCGCCCTCCCGGAGAAATTTGACGGCCTCGACCCCACCGTCCGCAGCCTTGCGCAGGCTGACGCGGACATATTCGCGGCGGGCGATTTTCTTCTTATAACTGAAGCCGGCACGGACCGGCATCGGCACCAGCGCCTCGGGCACGGCGCCCGCCAGTGCCAGAACGGTCGGCCGCACCACGTGAACGAAGGTGACAAAACTCGCCACCGGATTGCCCGGCAGACCGACGAACGGCGTTCCGCCGATGACCCCCATCGCAACCGGGCGTCCCGGCTTGATCGCCATCCGCCACAGCACCAGTTTGCCGACGCTCTCGACGGCGGCCTTGACGTGATCCTCCTCGCCGGTCGACACGCCGCCGGTGGTGAGGATCAGGTCATGGCGAGCGGCGACCTGTTGCAGGCCGCGTGCGAGCGCGGCGCGGTCATCCCTGAGGATGCCGAGGTCGCTGACCTCGCAGCCGAGCCGGGCCAGCATCGCCATCAGCATGAAGCGGTTGGAGTCGAACAACTGCGCCGCACCGCGCGCTTCACCCGGCGACACCAGTTCATTGCCGGTGGAGAACACGGCGACACGGATGCGCCTGACGACGGCGAGTTGCGTCAGGCCGAAGGCCGCGACCAGCGCGACGTCCTGCGGCCGCAGCCGCCGCCCGGCCCGCAACGCCGCGTGGCCCGCCGGAATATCCTCGCCCGCCGGCCGCACATTGGCGCCGGGTTTCAGCCCCGCCGGAAGCACGACGTTGCCGTCTTCGAGACGGACGTCTTCCTGCATGAACACGGTATCGGCGCCGTCGGGCATCGGCGCGCCGGTGAAAATGCGCATCGCCTGCCCCGGCCTGACCGGCCCCGCCGCGTCGCCGCCGGCCTGAACCCGCCCACCCACCGGAAAAGCCTGCTCGTTGCCTTGCGGCAGATCCCGGCTCGACAGAGCATAACCATCGACCGCGGAATTGGTGAAAGGCGGCAGCGGCAACGGCGCCGCGATGTCGCGTGCGAGCACGCGTCCATCCGCGTTGACGAGCGCAACGGTCTCGACCTCACGCACCGGCGTCACCCGCGCGGCGATCAGACCGACGGCCTCGTCGACCGACATCATCGGACCGCCGAACGCAAAGCAATCGTCGGACAATTGCGCCATGTGCGTGATCAGCCCTCGGCTGCGCTGGTTGCCAGCAAATCATCGACCGAAATCGCCGACCGCAGCAGCATCGCCGCTACGGCCTCGATATCATCGAGATGGGCGGTCGGAAGCGTGGTTTCAACGGCCGTGTCGGTCGCGATCCCAACGACATCGGCATCGTCGGGAAACAGCAGCGGCTTGTCGTTGGCGGCGCGATAAACCTCGATCTTGCGGTGCGGCTCGCGTTTGAAGCCTTCGATCACGACGAGATCGACCCGCGACATCTTCGCCAGGAGTTCCGGCAGCCGCGGTTCGCCGGCACCGCGCAGTTCGTGCATCAGTGCCCAACGCTGGCTGGAGGATACCAGAACTTCGGTCGCCCCGGACTCGCGGTGCCGCCAGGAATCCTTGCCGGGCACGTCGACATCGAAAGCGTGATGGGCGTGCTTGATGACGGAAACGCGCAGGCCTTGCTTCAGCAACAGCGGAATCGTCCGCGTCAGCAAGGTGGTCTTGCCGGCGCCGCTCCATCCCGCGAGGCCTATCACTTTCATTTCGTTCTCCGGAACCGGCACACCGTCATTGCGAGCGCAGCGAAGCAATCCCTGCTTTTCCTTGCTCGGCGAGATGGATCGCTTCGCTGCGCTCGCAATGACGAGGCAAGCAGTATTCGCTCATTCTCTCAAATGCTTTATATCGGCTGGAAGCCATTGTCATGCTAACCTGCCGGTATCATGAAGATCGATAAAACCCCCGTCCCCCTGATCGTGCCCAACCCGGAAGACCCGCGGCTGACCGAGCGCGTGGCCGGAACCGACCAGACCGGTGCCGCGGTCGAAATCCGGGTGCCGGTGGAGCGGCCGCTGACGCTGTACCTGAACGCGCAGGAGATCGTTACCATGATGACGATCGGCGACTATCCGGAATATCTCGCGCTCGGCTATCTCCTGAACCAGAACATGCTGAAATACGACGACGTCGTCACCGAGGTCGAATATGACGACGACCTCCAGGTGGTGGTGGTGCGCACCGCGCATCACACCAACTTCGAAGCAAAATTGAAGAAGCGCACGCAGACTTCCGGCTGCGCACAGGGCACCGCGTTCGGCGATCTGCTCGAAGCCGTCGAAAGCGTGGCGTTGCCGAAGGCGGAGCTGCGCACCTCCTGGCTCTACCAGATGACCCGTGCGATCAACACCATGCCCTCGCTCTATCTTGAAGCCGGCGCGATCCACGGCTGCGTGCTGTGCCAGCAAGGCCAGCCTGTCTGCTACACCGAGGACGTCGGCCGCCACAACGCCGTCGACAAGATCGCGGGCTGGATCTATCGCCACGGCGTCGATCCCGGCGACAAGATTCTCTACACCACCGGCCGCCTCACCTCTGAAATGATCATCAAGACGGTTCGTATGGGCATTCCGATCCTGGTGTCGCGCTCAGGCTTCACGGCCTGGGGCGTCGAGCTGGCGCGGCAGGTCGGGCTGACGCTGGTCGGACGCGCCAAGGGCAAACGCTTCATCGCGCTGTCCGGTCAGGAGCGCATCGTATTCGACCAGAATCTCGCTTTCGTCGAAGAGGAATCGGCGCGGCACAAGCGCAAGGGCGAAGACCGTGACGATTAAAATTCCTGCCATCCTGCTCGCCGGCGGCCTGGCGCGGCGGATGGGCGGCGGCGACAAGCCGATGCGCACCATTGGCGGCCGCACCATTCTGGAACGCGTGATCGCGCGGCTCAAGCCCCAATGCGACGGTCTGATTCTCAACGCCAATGGCGATCCCGCGCGCTTCGCATCGTTCGGTCTGCCGGTCATCCCGGACGGCGTCGCCGATTTTCCGGGGCCGCTCGCCGGCATTCTGGCGGCACTCGACTGGGCAGCCACCCATCGCCCCGACGTGTCGCTGGTGCTGAGCGCCGCGGCGGATTGCCCGTTCCTGCCGCGCGATCTGGTGTCGCGGCTGCACGGCGCGCTCGTTGCCGAAAATGCCGAACTTGCGGTCGCCGCCTCGGACGGCC
>JAIEPP010000481.1 GCA_019748335.1 Xanthobacteraceae bacterium | reverse complement strand
GGGCGAATGGTGAACCCGAAACTCCTGCCGATCTCGATCGGCACACATTCGTGCTTTTTTCATTTCTTCAGGCCGGCAATGAATTGACCTTCACGCATCGCAGCGGCGCAACGGCCCGCGTTTCGATGCATACGCGCTTCGGCATCAACAATGTGGGCGCGATCGAACGGGCGGTGCTTGCCGGCGCTGGTCTCCATGCCGGGCCGCTCTGGCTGTTCGCCCCGCTGGCGGCGGCAGGGCGGCTGGTGCACGTCATGCCTGACTGGGCGGCTCCGCTCTATCCCGTGCATGCGATCCATAATTTTGGTCGCCGCGCGCCTGCCAAGGTGAGCAAATTCATCGATCATATTGCCGACGAGTTGCGTAAACTCGATGGGATTGTTCGCTGACTTCAATTGCCAGATACCCGACTCGTCACGCCCGTTCGACAGTCTCAAGGCGTTTTGTGCCTCTCGAGATCGATCCGGAATACGGCATAAGGAGGCTGACTTCGGTCGCTACCCGCCACGGCGGCGCGGCGATGGAACTGAGCAACCGGAACATAAAGCGCGCCATTCGGCGCCAAACCGATGCTGTCGGGCCAACTGAGGCTTCGATCGGCTGCGATCAATTCCACCTCGGATGCGCCTGGCCTCAATCGGGCGATGCCGTTTCGCTCTACATCCGTGAGATAAAGATTGCCCTCCTTGTCCAGCTGAATGCCGTCCGCAAAGACCGTGCTGGCGACGCGCTCGATATGCTGTGCAGCATCGTCGGGCCGGATGGAGGCATCGCACAACACGGCCGTGCGGATGCGGTAGGTCGTGCGTGAAAGCCATGGATGGGCCTGAAGGTAGAGCCAATCACCGTCGTCCGAGAGCGCAATGCCGTCTGGGGTTCGCGGGACCTTCGCCCGTGCCGACTGAGGGACCGTGATGCCTTCGACGGTCGGGCCTTCGGGCGCGACGTCGATCCACTCGCCGGCGGTGAGCGCGCGCCGCTGCTCACCTGTTGCGAGGTCGATGACGAGCACGCCGCCAACCCCCGTCTCAGTGATATAAGCATAGCCGCGCTTGATATCGATGCGGGCGTCATTGACGAAACTCTTCTCGGGCGCCAAAGCCGGATCGATCACCACAGTAAGGATCGTCTTGTTGGCAGCAAGATCGATCTCGACCAGCTTTGCGCCACCCGGAATTACGCCCTTTCCGCGTGGAGAACCGTGATCGACGATCCAGAGATGATCCTCGGCATCGAGCGTTTCGCTCTGCACGTTGACGAAGTGAACTGCAGGATCCGCGCCGGGCGGCAGTGTGTCGAAGCGGCGGTTCCATTCCGCGTCCGGGAATGGCGTCCGGCTTCCATCGGCGTGAATTTCCATGACGGAGGCGACATGCCGCTCATCCGAGTAGTCGGAATACGGCAAGGTCACGAAGAGCCGGCCGCTACGCGAGACGAGCGCACCCGTCGGCCGATCGACCGGGAAGCTTGCGACCTCATCGATCGTACGATCCGGCGCAGCTCCAGCGGACGGCATGTAGCCGAATGCGGCAACGATGCCGGCTGTGATGCGGCACAGGCTTAGCAGAGGCGAATATCTCATGGCTGACCCTGGCGGGAGGCGGCTTTCGAGACGGGGCGGCCCTGAAGGAAGTCGTCGACGATACGAGCGAAGGTATGCGGTGCCTCGATCATCAGAAAGTGTTGGCAATCGTCGATGATTGCCCCGCGATAATCATCGACCACGGGGATGATTTGGCGCTGCAACCCATCATTTACCTGATATCGGCCCGTGACGACCATGACGGGAAGTTTGAGCTTACCCTTGGCCTT
Source organism: Xanthobacteraceae bacterium (assembly GCA_019748335.1). GTDB lineage: Bacteria > Pseudomonadota > Alphaproteobacteria > Rhizobiales > Xanthobacteraceae > Bradyrhizobium. The sequence continues at coordinate 8,746 of JAIEPP010000481.1, read as the reverse complement.
CAGGAACTCGCGGTTATCGGCGGCATCGTCGTCAAGCGCCCGGTAAAGACCAAATCCTGCCGTCAAACTGCCGGGCTGCGTATAGGCGGTGACGAACGCGTCGAGGTAGTCCGGCGTGAACGCCTTCTCGTAATTGAACACCCAGGCACGGTATTTGGAGTCGAGATACTGGCGCTCGCGGCCTGTTACCAGCAACTCAGGCGTGCCCGCCTGCATGTGGAAGAGGTGGTGCCACCACATGGAGTTGAAGCGCTCCCAGCTGGCGATGCCGGGCACGTCGAGGCCGGGGATGGTGCTCTCGCTGATCAGGAGCTTCTCGATCCGCTCCGGCGCGAGATAGGCCATCGCGTAGCCGGTGGGTGTACCCCAATCATGGCCGACGACGGAAAAACGCTCGAAACCAAGCTGGCTCATGAGCCTCAGCATGACCTCAGCGATCTCGCGCTTGCGCTCGGTGGTCGGCGAGCCCTCGGAGCGGCCGATGCCAGGAAGGTCAGGGACCACGAGCGTGTAGTTCGCTGCCAGCAATGGCATCACCCGCCACCACTCGTACCAGGAGGTTGGCCAACCATGCAGCAGCAAGACAGGCGGCCCCTTGCCTCCCATGACGAAATGGATGCGCAGGTTATCGACGGGCAAGCGATGGTGGCTGAAAACCCGGTCGAACGCGGCCTGGTCGACATCGAAGGCTCGAGGGTCGATCAGGTCCTCATTCGGAATCAGCGGTATCGCCTTGATGCGCGCCTCGAACTCCGGGCTCGTTGGTGGAAGTGCGACGGTCGCTCCTCGACCAAGCTCCTCCGACGGCGCCTTGTCGCCGGTCGCTGGCGCGACCAATCCCGGGCGCGATGCAGCCTGCGCCATCCCCCGATCCGCGGCGATAGGCAGGAATACGAGCGTCGCGACGACAGTCGATGCCAGCGTACGTTTGAACGAAAGTGTGAGAGCGCTGATCATCGGCGTGCTCCCTTCTGCTGGGCGGCGGGCCATGCCAAAGCAGTTGGGGCGATGTCCGCGCCGTTGACGATCCGGAGCGTGGCAGCGTCGGCTTGGTTGCGGGCGCCGATAGCCAGGATCGTTTTCGCCGCGTCGAGGCCTTTCAACCCGACCAGGGTCGGGCGGCCTTCGTAAACCATCGTATAGGTTGCGACCTCGGGATAGGTGTGAAGGGCACCGATTACGCGTGGCGCATCGGCCATGACAGTTTGCACTGCGGCAGAACCCAGCACACGCTTACGGGTTGCCCGATCAGCGAAGGCGATTTCAAGGATGGCGCCGTAGCGCTCGTCTGGTGCCAGATCGTGATGGACGCCCGGCGTAGTCCAGGCTGCGGCATCATAGGGTTGCAGCAGGTGCAGGCGCAGTTTCAAGGTCTGAGGGTCCGCTGCAAGTGCAGGGCCCAGCCGATCGGCGATGTAGCCTCGCACGGACGTCGTATCGGAGCCCTTGATAGGCCGAACGAGGACGATGACCTTATCGACCTCCACTCGCCCTTCGGGCGCGCCATCTGGGAGCCGATCGACGAGGGTGCGCGTGTCTCCGGTTGCGGACGGGCAGAGATAGGTTGCCTGAAAGACATTCTGTTCATCGACGAATAGTGCCTTTGCAGCAGAGTCTCCGCCGAGCCTTGCGCGATCATCGGCCGAGCGGAAGGTCGTCTCGGCGAAGCCCTCGATCTGAAGCCGCTCAGGAACACTCTGCTCGACCGCGCGGATTGGCCAATAGTCTTTCAAAGGCGCGCCAAGATGGTGCTGCCAATACTGCTCGAAGCCATTGATGCGGGCGGCCAGCGGGCCATGGACGTCGCGCCAGTAACGCGTGAACAGTTCAGGTGAAACCGATGCCTTGCGGTCAAGCAGGCCAGCCGTCATCAGCGGTGCGCCAGCGTCCCGTGCCTTGAAGTCTTCGGCGCTCGCAACCGCACCAGCCAACAGCATGCTCGCAGCAAGAGTGGATGTGCCTGGCGCAAGCAAATTCTTCACGAGTTTCATGATTTTCAATCTCCTTTTAATCGCGAACGTTCCTCGATAAGCCCACCGATCGTCTTCGCACCCCATTCGACAGCTTCGAGCAGACGGCGCGAAGCAGCCGGACTGGAAGCTAAAGCAACATGCATCGCGGCGATCGGAACGCGTGCGAAGCGGCTCGTCATCAGGACCTCGGCACTGGGAGGCGCAATGGTGTCGATAACGGGAATCCCGCCGGTCCAGGTTCCCGGGCGTTCTGCCTCAAACATCAGAACGTCATTACCGACGATGCGACGGAGAACGCGCCATCGGCCGGTCAAAAGAACCCAGAAGGCATCGGTGATCTGACGATCTGGAAACAGCGGGTCGCTGGCCATGACCGAAACTTGATCGCTCGCTCCTGCCAGTTGCAGGCCGGCGTCGTTAGAAAGAGTCTCGAAGAGCGGAAGAGCTCGAAGTTCGTCCCACATGCGTATTGTGTCCTTCCCTTCGCATGACGCAGAAGCACGGGACACATATAGCTAAGTGCTCGAAACCCTTCAAATAGTGAAGTTGGCACTTTATTCGTGCCGTTTTGTCGTGCTAAACTACGAGTCGATGGACCAGCTTTATGGCATCAATCTTTTTGTCAGCGCTGCCGAACGCGGAGCGTTTGCTTTGGCAGCGCGCGATCTTGGCATCACGCCTTCGGCCGTCAGTAAGGCCGTAGCGCGGCTTGAAGAAAGGCTTGGCATTCGGCTCTTCCGGCGGACGACTCGGGCCATCGCCTTGACCGACGACGGGCTGATCTTTTTCGAACGATGTCGTTCTGCATTGTCCGACATCAAGGCCGCCGAGGATGCCTTGCTGCATCGCGCGGAAAGACCCCGCGGTCTTTTGCGCGTCTCGGTGCCGATTGCATTCGGAACGCGGCTGATCGCTCCGCTGCTGCCTGAGTTTCTGGAGCGATACCGCGAGGTCGATCTCGAAATCCTCTCTAGCGACAGGACAAGCGACCTCGTGGAAGATGGTCTCGACTGCGCCATTCGTACCGGTGCTCTGCAAGACTCGACCCTTATCGCCCGCAAGCTGATGGACACGCGCTTTATCGCCTGCGCAGCGCCGAGCTACCTGAAGTCCCATGGCGAGCCGACATCGGTTGGTGACCTCGCCGGCCACCGGACCCTTCGCTTCATCATGCCGTCGAGCAATCGTCCGTTCGTCTGGCCGTTCCTTGTCAACGGGAAGCCCTTCGCATTCACGCCGCCGGCCCACGCGACGTTCAACAATGTCGATACGATGATTGGTGCTGCCGAAGCGGGAGCCGGTATTCTGCTCAAGCAGGATTATATGCTGGCCAATAGCCTCGCGGCTGGAAGGCTCACTCCTGTGCTTGAGCCTTTCACCGCCGACGGCGGACCGGTATCTATCGTCTATCTACCCAGCCGGCATCTCTCGCCGAAGCTGCGTGTTTTCGTAGACCATCTTGTCTCGAAACTCAGTCGTACCTCAGGAATGGTCCCCGTCACGACCTGATGAGGTGACGATGCTTGAAAGCGGCACCTTTCACGCGGGCACTTGTCGATTCTACAGCTCAGCCACACTGTGATTGACGCGAATATTGTCTTCAAGATGCTGGATCGACGTCGTTCCAGGAATGACGATGATGTTCGGCGAATAATCAAGCAACCAGCGCAACGCGGCCTGAGCTGGCAATAACGCCCCCCGCTGCATCGGATGCGCGCCGAGCGGGCCATACGGGATGAAGGCGATGCCCAGGCCTGCTGTATACTCGACGAGTTCAGCATCGCCGCGCTCGGCAGAGTTGAACCGGTTCTGGACAGATGCGATGGTCGCAACCGCGAGGGCGCGGTCGAGTTCGTCACGCGTGACATTGGAAAGCCCGATCAGCCTGACCTTGCCAGCCTGCCGTTCCGCCTCGATGGCGCCGACGGAGTCCTCGATCGGCACCTGAGGATCGACCCGGTGAAGTTGAAAGAGGTCGATGCGGTCTTTCTTCAACCGCACGAGCGCCTCGTCGATCTGCCGCGCAATGGTCGCCGGCGAACCATCGACGACAATCTTGCCGCCGGGTTTGTCGACCCCGCCCTTGGTCGCGATGACGACGTCAGGCGCATAGGGCTGGAGAGCCTCGGCGATCAGCGCTTCATTATGGCCGGGACCGTAGGCGCGCGCGGTGTCGATGAAGTTGACGCCCAATTTGACAGCGCGGCGTAACAGCGCCTTTCCGGCCTCCCAATCGGCATAGGGCCCATAATTGCCCGGCTGGCCAGTCAGCCGCATCGCGCCATAGCCGAGACGGTTGACGGAGATGTCTCCGCCGAGAGCGAAGGACTGTGTGTCGTTGGTTTGCATAGGTTTCTCCTGAGATTCAGTGACCGGAGAGTGGTCCGGCGAACTCGATGACGTTGCCCTCGATGTCCTTGAAGAAGGCAATGCGGCGCTCGGCCCCAACGGGGTAGTCGGTCGGGGGGAAAAAGGGCTCAGCACCCGCCGTCTCGATCGCAGCGACCGCCTCATCGACATCGTCGACATGAAAGCAGAGGTGATTGGCGCCTCGGACGGAAAGATGCTCGCCAAAGTCGGCGCCGGATGGGCTCCGCGGACCCTTGCCGCCAGAAATTAACTCGATGCGAAAACCATCAGGACCGATAATATAGGCAAGCTCGCGTCCGGGCAGTTCGGTGACGGTCCAGCGTTTCTCGAGCCTGAAACCGAGGACACGCCCATACCAGTCGATGATCGACTGCATATCGTCGACACCGAGGCAGACATGATCTGCGCGCAGCGATGGGATCGGATAAGTCATCGCGAGCTCCTCTCTAAATGGTGTCGTTGATGGCGGTGAGGGCGGCCAACGCCGCCTGCTCGCCGGCTTTACCGGGTTGGCTAACCGCGTGTTCCAGCTCGACCAGGCCCTGATAGCCCTTGTTGCGCAGGTGCCTTAAAACGTTCACGAAATTGATTTCGCCCGTTCCGGGTTCCAGCCGATCGGGATTGTCGGCGATCTGGACAATGCCGATGGCATCATAGGTGCGGTCGAGGGTACGGATCAGATCTCCATCCATGACCTGGACGTGGAAAGCGTCGAACACCAGCCTCACCGACGGACTGTCGACTGCCTTCACGATGGCGTAGGCGTCTGCCACATGATGGACGAGCATGCCGGGAAACCCCTGCTCGTTGGTCGGCTCGATCCCCAGCACGACACCGGCCTCTTCAGCGATCGGCGCCAGACGCTTCAGGTTCTCCACCATCGCCTGGTGCTGCATCCAAATCGGGACGTCATGATCGCGGCCGCTGATCGTCGTCAGGTAGCGCCCACCGACGCGATGCGCGATCGTTATGGCCACTGTCAGGTCAGCGGCCAGTTTTTCTCGTGCGTCTGCGTCGCTGCGGCCCCAAAGCGGCTTATTCCAGGCGTCGGCATTGCCAACGAAGCAGCCCATCTCGAGATTTCGACGAGCCAGCGCCTCGCCCATCCGCTTCTGTTCAACGGGAGTTCGAAGGGCTAGGAGATTGTCTTCGATCCCCGCAAAGCCGAGGTCCGCGATGTAGTCGATCTGCGCGACGGGGTCGATCGATCCGACGCTCTCGCGAAACGACGGCGTATCCAGTGACGTCAAACCAATATGCGGTGCGAAGCGAAGTTTCCACTTGCTGTCCATGATCATTCACCTCCGTCAGTCATGCGGTCGACGAGACGGCGCACGACAGGCGCAATCACCGTGACCAAGGGAAATGCGATGCTCCAGGCGAGCGCGTAGGCGTGGAGCCAGCGACTTGCAAATCCAGCGTCAAAACCTGTGTTGATGGCGGTTATCGCGGCCGAGAGCAGGCCCGAGAGGGTAACGGACATGATGAAAGCGAACAGGACCGGCGCGTAGCGGCGGGGTAGCTTGCCAATCTGCAAATACTGTTCGGGGCAATCGTTGGATGCTGATGCGAAGGTGTGCATGGCGTCTCTCCTTTTCGCATCGAAATATGCAGCACCAGCAGGTTGTTGTTAATAATCACCGCTTCGATATAACCTATCGTTTTTTACGAAGAATGGTGGTGGTCTATGTCACTCAGGCTGATCGAGACCTTTGTCGAAGCTGCCCGCCTTGGCAGTTTCTCAGCTGCCGGCCGCGTGCTGGGTCTATCGCCGGGATCGGTCAGCCAAAACATCCGTAACCTCGAGGATCAACTGGGCGTACGGCTGTTTGAGCGCACGACGCGGCAGGTGAAATTGACGGCTGAGGGCGAACGATATCGCAGCCGCGTCGCACCGGCGCTAGAGGCGTTGGGTGAGGCGGCCGAGCTGGCGCAGGAGGATCGCGACAGCCTGTCGGGCAGATTGCGCATCACGTCCACAACTGCCTTTGGTCGCGACCAGCTCCTGCCGGTCATCGCTCAATTCCAAACGCAGCATCCCGATCTGACCATCGAGCTGCGCTTGTCAGATCAGTTCATCGATCTGGTTGCCGAAGGCTTTGACCTTGCCGTTCGCGCCGGCATCCTTCCCGAAAACGATTATATTGCCCGGCTGCTTGTGCCCGTAACGCCCATGATCGTCGCAGCACCTGATTATCTAGCCGGGCATGGTACGCCGGCAGCTCTCGCCGACATTACGAACCATCGCCTGATCGGCATGCGCTCCAACCCGTCCAGCGAAATATTCGCCTGGGAAGTTGCTGGGCTCGATGGCCGGACTGAACGCCTGGCCATCGAGCCGCAATTCATCGTCAATGATCCAGCGGGGCTTCTACGCGCTGCAGAACTCGGCATGGGGCTCGCTCAGATCGGAAGCAACCTCGTGCTGCCAGCGATCGCGGCGGGTTCGCTGCAACAGCTGTTTCCCGAAACTATGGTCCGCTCGCGCGGAATCTATGCGGTCTATCCCTCCAGGCGCTTCACACCGCGCAAGGTCCGCACGTTCGTGGACGCCCTGGTGGCAGCCTTTGGAAGCGGCGAATAAGGTTGGTCATTAGCGTTGGGTCGTAGCCAACAATGTGGGGTAACGGAGTGGACTGGCTAAGGTGTGGATGGCCGACTTAGGGCGCAAACTGCGGGCTGGGGTAGAAACCTGACCGATGCTTTTGCGCTAATTGATGCGGAAGCAGACATTTCCTCCCTAGGATATCGCGCTCTAGAAATTCTTCGCTGATCAGTAATGGTCTCGCTGCTCCACATAGAGGTCGAGCAGCGAGACCATGATCGAACCGGAGGGTTTAGGGCGCCACCGTCATGAGATCGGCGATACCGAACCGCTCCATGAATCCGCGCTGCATCCGAGTGGCGACCTCGTTTACTTCGGCGGCACCATGGTGCTGCGGGTCAATGACGATGCGGAATGGGCGCTCGCCCTTAGGGATCGCTATTACATCGCGCACGGCTTCCGCCACCTCGCCGACATCGCTGCGCGCTCCGGGCGTCGCAAGGCTGTCAAGCCGCGCGGCGAGCTTTGGCGGGAGATCGTTGATTCTGTCATATTGCGCGCTCACCGCCTCGTCTTCGGCAGGCTGCGCCCCTGCGAAGTGATTGGTGCCGGCAGTGTAGGCGCCCGGTTGGACGATGACCGTGTCGATGCCGTAGCGGCTGTTCTCGTAGTGCATCGTCTCGGCGAGCGCATCCCCGGCGGCTTTGCTCGCGATATAGGGCCCTTGGAAGGGGCTCAGGATACGGCTCGTCACGCTGCCGATGTAGAGCAGCAGGCCGTCCCCCTGCTTTCGCATCTGCGGCAGGAACGCACGATTGACGCGTAGCCACGAGACGGCGTTGGTGTCCAAGACACGGAGCAACTGCTCGGGCGTAAACGCTTCGGTCACGCCGATCATCAGCATCGCCGCGTTGTTGATGACAACATCGACACGGCCCTGACCGGCGATCACCTGAGCGGCGGCGGCTTTGACGGATGCCTCGGAGAGCACGTCGAGCTCAGCCGGGATAAGCTGGAGGTTCTTCTCGGCCGCCAACATGCGCAGCTCTTGCGCAGCGGCGGCATTGCGGCCTTCAAGACCGCGCATGCTGGCGTAAACGATGTGGCCGGCCTCCGCGAGAAGGGTCGCGGCAAGACGGCCGAAGCCGGTGGCAGCGCCAGTCACGACGATGACTTTAGGCTGGGTGGACATGACTGAGTTCCTTGAGATAGCGGAGGTTTAGGGTGACGTCGGGTGGCTCACCAGTAACCGCCATTGGCGGCGAAGCTCTGGCCGTTGATCCATTCGCCCTCGGGGCCTGTGAGGAAGCTCACCACCTTGGCGACGTCCTCGGGCTCACCCAGGCGGCCGAGCGCAATCTGCTGTTCGAAATGGGCAACGACCTCGGGGGTCTTGCCAGCCATAAATAGAGGCGTGCGGGTTGGGCCGGGACGCACCGCGTTGACGGTGATGCGCTTGGCGCCCAATTCCTTGGCGGCGACAGCGGTCAACTGCTCGACCGCCGCCTTGCTGCCGAAATAGACCCCGTAGCCCGGTATCGGCGCCCCTTGAAAGCTCATCGAGATGTTAACGATCCGGCCGCCCTCGCGCAGCCGCTTGGCCGCTTCGCGCAGAGCGTGGAACGCGCCATAGAGATTGGTGCGGATCACCGCGTCGAAGTCCGCGTCGGTGAATTCGGCGAGCGGCTTCCTGATGGCGCGGCCGGCATTGTTAACGAGGATGTCCACTCCGCCGAAACGCGCCTCGGCTGTATCGAACAATGCTGCGACTGCTGCACTGTCGCCAACATCAGCCTGCACGGCGATGGCAATGCCGCCAGCGGCTTCGATATCGGCGACGACCTTCTCGGCCTCGCCG
>JAIEPP010000673.1 GCA_019748335.1 Xanthobacteraceae bacterium | reverse complement strand
CCGCGAATCTATCGTAGACTGTTCGTCGTCATCCGCCGGGACCGTGCATGGAATTCACCCTGTTGTTTCTGGCCATCGCCATCGTGATGCTGGCCGCCTGGCGCGGTCCGCGGCCGGTTGCGCTCGGCCTGTTTGCCGCCGTCATGATCGCGTGCGTCGCAACCTATCTGCACCACGCCACCGATGCGCTGAAACTGTCGTTCTAGGAAAAACATGACCCAGGCGCGTGCCATCACCCTGAATGCGCTCAGCCTCTACGCCGTCGCGCTGGTGCTGGCGGCGGCGTTCGCGGCGCAATTCATGCTGCACGAATTGCCCTGCCCGCTGTGTCTGCTGCAGCGCATCCTGTTCGCGACCCTGGCAGTCGGGCCGATCCTGAACATCCGCTTCGGTCCGCGCCCGAGCCATTATGCGATGTCGCTGCTATCAGCGGTGGCCGGCGCGGTCGCCTCGACCCGGCAGGTGCTGTTGCACATCCTGCCCGGCGATGCCGGCTACGGTTCGCCTCTCTTCGGATACCACTATTATAGCTGGGCGCTGATCGGCTTCGTCGCCGCCATCGTCCTGCTCGCCGCCATTTTGCTGTTCGACCGCCAGTTTGCCGATGACGGTGCCACCTTGCCGGCCGATGGCGGCGCCTTCGCTCAAATCGCGGTCTGGCTGGTGATCGCGCTGACCGCGGCCAACGTGGTGACCACGCTGCTGGAATGCGGATTTGGCGCCTGCGCCGACAACCCGGCGGTTTACGAACTGCTCAAACACGCCGCCTAGGGCCCGGCTCGAAACGCTCTAGGGACGTTTGGGAATCTCCAGCCCTCGTTGTACCGCCGGCCGCGCCAGGCCGCGCTCCAGCCATGCCGGTACGTGCTGGAGCGTATCGAACGCGACGAGTTCGCCCGCGCCGTAGAATCCGACCAGATTGCGCACCCAGCCGAGCATGGAAATATCAGCAATGGTGTAATCGTCGTCCATGATCCATTGCCGGCCGGCGAGCCGCGTCTCCAGCACGCCGAGGAGGCGTTTCGACTCCGCGACATAGCGCTCCAGCGGCCGCTTGTCGGCAAACTCCTTGCCGGCGAATTTGTGGAAGAAGCCGACCTGGCCGAACATCGGCCCGATCCCGCCCATCTGGAAATGCAGCCACTGAATGGTCTGGTAGCGCCGCGCCGGATCGGCCGGCAGAAGCCTTCCTGTCTTCTCGGCGAGATATTGCAGGATCGCGCCGGACTCGAACAACCCCAGCGACTTGCCACCCGGGCCGTCCGGATCAAGGATCGCGGGAATTTTTCCATTCGGGTTCAGCGACAGGAACTCCGGCGTCTTCTGGTCGTCCTTGTTGAAGTCGACCAGATGCACCTCGTAGGGCAATCCGATCTCTTCCAGCATGATCGAGACCTTGACGCCGTTCGGTGTCGGCAGCGAATAGAGCTGAAGGCGGTCCGGATGCTTCGCGGGCCAGCGTTGGGTGATCGGGTAAGCGGAAAGGTCTGACATCAAGACTCGTTCTTTGCCTGGTTTCGACAGGGCGGTTAATGTACGGCTGATGCCTGATATAACAAGGGTCGGCGCTATCAATGTCTGATCAACCGGCGCGAAAATAGACCCGCCAATCCACATGACACGCTATCGCCTCGCGATTTTCGATTTTGACGGCACCCTGGCCGACTCGCTGCCCTGGTTCCGCGCTTCGTTCCAGGACATGATCGCGCGGTTCGACCTGGCGCCTGTTGGCGCGGACGAGATCGAGGGGCTACGCATGATGACCGGTCGCCAGATCATGGCGCGGCTCAACGTGCCGATGTGGCGGCTGCCGGCCATCGTCAGCGACATGCGAAAGCGCAAGCTCGCCGCGGCCGGCGAGATATCCCTGTTCGACGGCGTCGGGGAGATGCTGTCCGCTTTACAACACTCGGACATCAAGGTTGCGATCGTCAGTTCCGACAGCGAGGAATCCGTCCGGCGCGTGCTCGGGCCCATGGCGAGCCTGATCTCTCGCTTCGACTGTGGCGCGGCGGTATTCGGCAAACACCGAAAATTTCGCCGCGTGGCGCGGCGGCTCGGCGCGAAGCCCGCCCATACCATCTGTATCGGCGACGAACTCCGCGACATCGAAGCCGCCCGCACCGCCGGCATGGATTCAGGCGCGGTCTCCTGGGGTTACGCCTTCCCCGCCGCGCTGCAAGCCGCTGGGCCGACGCACTTCTTCGACTCGATGGCGGAGATCACGCATCGGCTCGCAAATGCAGCGGCCACCGCGCAAGACACTCATGTCCCCCAAAGCTGCGGATGAGCGCGAACTCCCTAACGGTCCAGGAAATCGGCGCGGTCGGATATTCTTCCACGCTACGCGCGTCATACAGCAGCGTGACATAAATTGGTATTCGCCACGCGCCGCAACCCTCTTTGCAGCATCGCAGCGCCAAGCATTTCGCGAAACGAAATCAGCCGCTGCAACCCCCTGTCGCCGACCAGCACAAACGGCCGACTGCCATGCTTGCCGCGAAAGCTCGCGGTCCAATCGAATGAAACCTCGAACGGTTCGATCCGCACTTCCCCCGCAGCAGCGCAGGCTGCCTCGATGCTCTGATCCGCTTCGCCGCCAAGAAAGAACAGCGAAATATGCAGCCGCTCTGGTGCGATTAACCTGCCGCTAAATTTATGCGCTCGCTTGAGAATACCGGCTGATTGGTCAATCCGCGCTCGCGCGTGCAGTGGAGGACATACGATGGAAATGAGCCTAGCGGCCTTCGAAGATTTTGTGAGGGTCCTGTCCGAGCCGGCGCGCCCCGTGCCTGAAATGGTCGAGCTATTCAAACGCCAGGCTCCATGGGAATCTCGCGACGAAAAAGACCGGAACGTAATCGACTGCACCGGAATGCCGGTCCGCTAAATCACGCCTTTTTCTGCAGCACCGTCACGTGGAGGCGGCGGCGGATTTCCATGCCCTGCCGGCGGTAAAGCGCGAGCGCGGACGTGTTGCTGGTGAAGAGGTGCAGGAACGGGGTTTCGCCCCGCGCCAGGATCTGGCGCGCAACAGCCGAGAGCAGGATTTGTCCATAGCCTCGACCACGATGCGAGGGATGGACGCAGACCGCTGACATCTCGGTGTAATCAGCCGGCTTCATGCGTTCGCCGGCCATCGCGACCAGTTGCCCATCGACGCGGATACCGAGATAGGTTCCGAGTTCGTGCGTGCGCGGGCTGAACGGGCCAGGCTTGGTGAGCGTCGTCAGCGCCACCATGTCGGCCGCATCTGCGGCGCCGAGGGTGAGGATCTCCACATCGCCGGCCGGGACTTCGGCGGGCGAACCGATCATCTGCTCACCGGTCTCGGCGAGCACGACCTTGAACTCGTCGGGAGCCGTCACGGGATCTGGCGTGAACAGCACCGCGATTTCGGATCCCAGCATCATCGCGCCGAGTGCGGCAAATCCCTGCGGCGAAATCTCCGGCATGTCGGCAAACGGCGTGATCGCGGTGGGATAACGCCGCGCGCGGGCGCCACCCTCCGCCAATGCCTGATGCTTCGTCGTCAACGCGGTCCAGATCGGATGGTCGAGCGGGTGGGTCATGTGTTACTTCACAGCACGCAGCCGTAATGTGCCGACGACACCAGTCGGATGTATTTGTCGTGCACCGATCCTCTCCGCACCTGCTTGACCGAAGCGGGTTCGCGCCAGTCGGCCATGCGCCGGGCGATTTCTTCTGCCGGCACCTCCAGGTTCACCGTGCGCGCGCCGGGATCGATCACGATCACGTCGCCGTCGTGCACCGCCGCGATCGGACCGCCGCGCGCCGCTTCCGGCGAGACATGGCCGATCAGGATGCCGTGCGAGACGCCGGAGAAACGACCATCGGTGATCAGCGCGACGTCCTCGCCGAGACCCCGCCCCTGCAACTGGATCGTCAGCATCACCATTTCCGGCATGCCGGGCCCACCGACCGGGCCGACATTGCGGACCACGATCACATTGCCCGGCTTGATGTCGCCGGCACGGATCGCCGCCATGGTCGCCGCCTCGGATTCGAACACGCGCGCGGTGCCGCGGAACTGGCCTTTTTCGAGCGTCTTGCCCGACAGTTTGAGCAGGCAGCTTTCCGGCGCCAGATTGCCCTTCAACACGCTGATGTGGTTGTTGGCCGGCGCGATCGGTTTGGCGACCGGAAGAACGATCTGCTGCGGCGCCATCTGCTCGAGCGTGGGAACGGCGGCGAGATTTTCCGCCAGCGTCTTGCCGGTCACGGTCATGACGTCGCCATGCAGCAGGCCGGCGCGTAGCAATTCCTTCATTACGACAGGCACGCCACCGATCGCATGCAGGCTGCCCATCGCGTAAGGACCATGCGGCTGCAGATTGGCGAGCAGCGGCACGCGCTCGCCAATCTGCTGAATGCGTTCGATTCCGATCGGCACCTGCGCCTCGCGCGCGACTGCGAGCAGATGCAAATACATGTTGGTCGAGCCACCCATCGCATAGACGGTGGTGATCGCGTTTTCAAACGCGCGCTCGGTCATGATGTCGCGCGGCCGGATGCCGGCCTGCATCAGACGGTAGAGCGCATCGACCGAGGCGCGCGCCTGGGCGCGGACGTCGGCATGGATGTCGCTGCCGGCGTTGTAATCGGCCGGATGCGAGGCGCCGCGCGGCAGCATCATGCCGATCGCTTCGGCAATGGTGCTCATGGTGTTGGCCGTGAACATCGCGCCGCAGGTGCCGCTGCCGGGCATCACGTTGCGCTCGACTTCCCCCAGTTCCTCGGCCGAAAGCCGGCCGGACTCGTTGGCGGCGCGGGCTTCGGCGTAATCGAGGATGGTGAGATTGTTGCCTTTGGCGGCCCAGGCACCGAACGAGACGCTGCCGGGCGTGCTGGTGCCGGGATAGAGCACCAGCCCGAACGCATTGGTCCGCGCCAGCGGCATCAAGGCGGCGGCGCCGGTCTTGTCGCAGCCGGAAATCACGATCATGGCGTCGCCGTGGTGGGCGTAGTGGCCGATCTCGAAGCAGTCGGCGACGACGTCACGGGACGCCAGGCTGTAGCCCGCCGTCGGCGTGCCCTGGGTTAGCGCATCAGACACCGCCGGCGCGCCGACGACGAGGCCCTGCCCGCCGCGCTCGGCCAGGATTTCGATCAGGAAATCGGCGATGGTACGGACGCGGTTGTTGCAGCGGTGGGCGTTGGTCCAGGCGCTGGCGATCGTCACCACCGCGCTGGTCTGCGCCGAGCGATCCGGATCGAATCCGGCGGCGCGCAGTTCGACCCGCGATCGCTTCCAGTAGGTGCTGCTGTCTTCTATCGTCATGATGGGCTCACGATCTCGTTTTGAATAACTGGATTTACCTGCCGTCGTCGAGGCTGACGATCACGGCGGCATTGGCGATGAGGATGGGGTCGTTGCCGCTCTCGGCCGGAATTTCCAATCCGCCCTTTACTGCGGTGACGGTCACGGTGCCGTAAGGCAGTTCCTTCACGACCGCGGCGGTATCGACGCTAGCCGGATCGGGTACCGCGATCGTGACATCGACGAACATGTCCTTGGCGGTCTTGCCGAGCATCCGGAAGAAGCCGAGGCTGGAATGGCGGATGGCGTCGGACACCGCGCGCTTGGCGGCTTTGGTGGCGTCGCCGCCGTGAACGTCGACGCCCATGCCCATTTCGGTTATACAGCGCACGCGTGCCATTGGCAGTTTCCTCTTGTTGTTTTTGGACGGATATCAGTCTTCCGGCCTCCTTATCATACAATTTAGCGAGGGCATGCCTAGCGCGGCGTCGCTTCGAATGTCACCCCAATGGCGAAGATGCTCTTGCGGCCGTCGTAGCGGCCACATTCGAGCTTCATCGTCTCCGGCGCCCGGGTCCACACATAATCGAACGACTGCAGCGCCTCCTCCCAGCGCGGCGCAAGCGCGTCCGGCTTGCCGTACTTTGCCGTCAGCGGCTTCAGGACCGCGCCGCAGACGGGATAGCGCGCCTCGTTGCTTCCTGTGGGATGCCGGGGATCGGCCTTGAGCAGCGGCTTTTCGAGCAACAACCACAGCCGCTCGATCATGCCGTCGCGCATATCCGCCTCGACGTAATAGATATGGTCGCGCGCTTCCTCAGGCGGCAATCGCAGGGCATATCGGCCGGGTTTGCGGGCGCGAAGGAATTCGGCCGACCATTCCCCGGGATTGTCCCCGCGCGCGGCGGCGCCGGGGGTGAACTCGCGCGAGGAGAGCGGATAGCGGTCGATCCAGACCGCGATATCCATCGAGCGGTCGAAGCCGGCGAAGGCGAGTGGCTCGGCCTGGGCCGTCCCCGACATCACGAGGGCCAGCCCGACGACGGCGATCGCGGCAGCACGGGTTCTCACTATCGCTCTCCTGCCTTGGCGCGCATGAGCGCGGGAACTTACGGAGATATGTGGCCCGCAAACCACAACCGCCGACAAGTGTTGATGGCAACGCGATGGCGCAATTGCGGTGGAATTAACGAATCATTTAGACCGCTTATGGGGCTGGGAAGCGGAGGCTAGTATGAGAGTCGCTTCCTTAGAGAGTGTATTGACGGCGGCCACGCTGGTATCGGCCATCGTCGTCGTGCTGTGGGGGATCAAAATCTTCTACGGCACGTGAGTAAGCGTAAAGCGTAAGCGTAAAGCAGGCGTCGGACAGAGACCTCCGGACAAGAAGAGGTTCGCGACACAGAACACTTCCGCGGCGGCGGAGGCCTTCTGTTTTTATGCGGCAGCGGTCGCCGGATGCTCGTCCTTATCCGACACGCAACCTTATCCGACACGCAACAAATTTGGTTCAGGTCCCTGCACGCGGGACCGTAGGAATTATCCGGTTTTCAGCCTCTCATGCATTTCAGCTTTTATCTGATGATCGCCGCACTCGTTCTGGTGGGCTTCGAAGTCGCCTACGCGATCTATCAACTGACCCTGTTCGTGCTCTGAGAGCTTGCGCCGCGCCAGGCTCTCGCGATCAGCCGCAACCACGGCGCCGAATGAAGGGCACTCATCAAGAGATACATCGGGATCATTCCGCCGAGCGGCGAGGCGCCGGCGGAACACAGGAACTCGGACGCGCCGCGACCGGCCATGGCCGTGAACAGCGCCATGATCGCGAAGGTCGGTGCGGCCGCCAGCGACAACCAGCGTTCCGCACTTGCTCCAGACCATTGCCGGCACGGCCTGATACGCGTGTTGCAGATCATTGCCGCGCCCTCGCCGGCTAACCTTGTTTCCGAAGCGCGATCTCGCCGGCGTCCGACACCTCGACCCATCTCTGGTCGGGCGCGGCATCGGGGACGTAGCTGTCGTGCCAGTTCCACCACTTGTAGGGCGGCGTCTGCGGGTAACCCTTCGGCGAGTCCTCCCATACCTCCTGGCGCCCGAGCGCGGTCATGTCGAGGTAGCTCCAGGTGCTGCCCAGCGCCTCGTCGCCGCGGCTCTTGATGAAGTAGGTGCGGAACACGCGGTCGCCGTCGCGGATGAAGGCGTTGGTACCGTGCCACTCGTCGACGCCGAAGTCGGCGTCAAAGCCGTCGGTGATGGTGTACCACGGCATCTCCCAGCCCATCCGCGCCTTCAGCCTGATGATGTCGGCCTGCGGCGCGCGCGAAGCGAAGACAAGCGTGGTGTCGCGGGCGTTCAGATGCGCGAGATGCGCGACCTGGTCGGCCACCATCGAGCAGCCGCGGCAGGCTTGCTCGGGCCAGCCGTGCACGCCGGGCTCGAAGAAGGCCCGGTAGACGATCAACTGGCGGCGGCCATCGAACAGATCCATCAGGCTGGCTTTGCCCTGCGGTCCGTCGAACGCATATGCCTGCTCGACCTGCATCCACGGCATCCGCCGCCGCTCAGCGGCCATCGCGTCACGGGCACGGGTCAGTGCCTTCTCCTTCACCAACAACTGCTGGCGTGCGGCTTCCCACTGCTGCGGCGATACGATTTCCATCTGCATGACTCTACCTCTTCGTTGTTGAGATGACATGTTGCATCGGGACGCCGGGCGAAGGCCCCGTCCGGCATCTGGCGTGGTCCCCTACCCTCAAAAATCGAGTCAGTTCTGCTCGCCGGAGATCGCGCCGATCTGCGGCACCACCTTCTTCCAACCGCCGCTCATGTTCTTGTAGGCGCCGTCGTTCTTCGGCGTGACGAAGCCGGCATGAACGAGGCGAAGTTTCGTACCGCCATCGGCCTTTGCGAGTGTGAACGTGACTGTGGTGTCGAGGCGCGAACCATATCCTTCATTGCCGTCGTCTCCGCCCTGCCACGAAAACGCAAAGCGCTGGTTCGGGACTACCTCCAGCACTTCGCAGTGGATGACGCCGTCCCACGCGCCGGCCGGCGTGGTCTGGAACGTGAAGTGCTTGCCCTTCACCGCCTCGAACCCCGTCGACGGCATTTGTAGCCAGCGGCGCATCAACGCGCCCGACGTCAGCGTCTTCCAGATCATCTCCGGCGAATGCGGAAAGACGTCCTCGACCACGATGTCCTGGGTGTGGGATTTCAAGGCGGCGACGTTCATGGATCAATCTCCTTCAACAAGGCGTGCAGGTTGGCGAACCGCTCGCGCCAGAACACGCCGTAGTGGCTCATCCAGTCGAACAGCGGGTCGAGGCCTTTCGGCTCGGCGAAATAGAAGACGTTGCGGCCCTGGGCGCGGTTGGCGATCAGGCCCGCCTGCTTCAACGATTTGAGGTGCTGGGAGATCGCGCCCTGGGTCACTCCGCTGCCGCGCGTCAGCTCGACCACGCTGATTTCTTCGGACTGCGCGATCCGTTCAAATACCGCCCGCCGCGTGGGGTCGGCGAGCGCGCGCATGACGTTATCGACGGCTGCTGTTTGCATCATGCCAACCAATTAGCGCTGGCTAATTCATTAGTCAATACTAATTAATTTATTGACCCATCGAACCCGGCCAGAATGCCCCCGCCGGCCGCCCCCGGCATTCGCCCGTGAAGCGGAAGAGTGTCTGTCGATCGACGGGTATTCGCCCGCCGGCCGGAGCAATCTAGCTTTGCGGCACCTGATCCGGGAAGCACGGTGCTCCGCAAGCACGCTGGCCCCGCCACCAACAGCAAGGAGAGAACCATGTCAGACCTCCAGCAGGCGATCGATATGAAGCTCGAAGTCGTCGT
This sequence comes from Xanthobacteraceae bacterium, assembly GCA_019748335.1. Taxonomy (GTDB): domain Bacteria; phylum Pseudomonadota; class Alphaproteobacteria; order Rhizobiales; family Xanthobacteraceae; genus Bradyrhizobium. The sequence goes on along the minus strand of JAIEPP010000673.1, from coordinate 1,383 downwards.
CATCCCCGTCTCCGACGTCGATCGCGCCAAGACGTTTTACGCCAAGCTGGGCTGGCGGCTCGACGCCGACTTCGCTTCCGGTAACGAATGGCGCGTGATCCAGTTCACCCCGCCCGGCTCGCCGGCTTCGGTGATCTTCGGCAAGAACGTGACCGCCGCGACGCCGGGTTCGGCGCAGGGCCTCTATCTTGTTGTCTCCGACATCGAGGCCGCCCGTAACGGCCTGCGCAGCCGCGGCGTCGAGGTCGGCGAGGTCTTTCACGGTGGCGGCGACGATCACGGCGGCACCGATGAGCCTTACCTCGCCGGGCGAAACCGGGTCAGCGGCGCCGATCCCAAGCGCGGCAGCTACGCTTCGTACGCCTCGTTCCGCGATCCCGACGGCAACGGCTGGCTGTTCCAGGAAATCACCACCCGCCTGCCCGGCCGCGTCGTCGGCGCGACCACCTTCGGCTCGCCGACCGACCTCGCGGCGGCGCTTCGACGCGCCGCTGCCGCGCATGGCGAGCACGAGAAGCGGACCGGCGGCGCGCACGACCAGAACTGGCCGGATTGGTACGCCGACTACATCGTCAAGGAACAGGCCGGCGAGCCATTGCCGCAGTGAGCGGCGCCATCCACGGAAGCCCGCAAACCCAACGGAGTCGACATGAGCAAATTCTGGATGAAGACGGCGCGCGCAATAGCGGTCACCGCGCTGATGTTCGGCGGCGTTGTGGCGCTGGACACGGCGCAGGCGCAGCCCGCCGGAATTACACGAACCGACCTGCAGCGGCACGATCTCAGCGTGCCCGGTCACGAGGCGTTCCAGGTCCGCGTCGATTTTGCGCCCGGCGCGACGTTCGGCAAGCACACTCATCCCGGCGAAGAGATCATCTATGTGCTCGAGGGCGCGCTGGAGTATGAGGTCGAGGGCAAGCCGCCGGTGACACTCAAGGCCGGTGAAGTGCAGTTCATCCCGGCCGGAACGGTGCATGCGGCGAAGAACACCGGCAGCGTCAAGGCCAGCGAGCTTGCGACGTATATTCTGGAAAAGGGTAAGCCGGCACTGACGCTGGTGAAGTGACGAAATAGCCCAACCGTCATTGACAGCGAACTCACGCCGGCACCGGCGCGGGCCGCGCCGCCGACGGCATCGGCCGGAACGTCATGGCGATGAAGAACGCGCCGAGCCCCATGATCCAGGAGCCGACATAGAGCCACGTGTAACTCGCAAACGTGTCGTAGATCAGGCCGCCGGCGAGCGGGCCGGTCGCCATGCCGAGGCTGCCGGCCATCGCGGTGCCGCCGATCACGGTGCCCATCATCCGCAGCGGAAAATTTTCGCGGGCGAGCGCCGCGTAGAGCGGCATGGTGCCGGCATAGATGAAGCCGAACAGCGCC
>JAIEPP010000282.1 GCA_019748335.1 Xanthobacteraceae bacterium | reverse complement strand
TCTTGGGGTTTGATTTTTGAGAAGAATACGTGCCGAATAGGCACCGCTAACGGAGAGAGACCGAAATGGCTACGGCGCAAGTCAAGCATCACGACTACCACCTCGTCGATCCGAGCCCGTGGCCGGTCGTCGGCTCCATTTCGGCCTTCATCATGGCGGTCGGCGCGATCACCTGGATGCACCATCTGACGTCGGCGGCGCCGATCATTTTCGGGATAGGCACCATCGGCGTGCTCTACACCATGGCGAGCTGGTGGACGGACGTGATCCGCGAGGCGCAGTACAAGGGCGACCACACCCGCGTGGTGCAGATCAGCCACCGCTACGGCATGATCCTGTTCATCGCCTCCGAGGTGATGTTCTTCGTCGCCTGGTTCTGGGCCTTCTTCAACTCCGCGCTGTTTCCAGGCGATCCCGTTCACGCCGCCCGCGAGGCGCTGTTCGGCGGCGTCTGGCCGCCGAAGGGCATTGAGACCTTCGACCCCTGGCATTTGCCGCTGTTGAACACCCTGCTGCTACTGACTTCCGGCATCACGGTGACCTGGGCGCACCATGCGCTCCTGGAGAACAACCGCCAGGGCCTGAAATACGGCCTGATCCTGACGATCCTCCTAGGCGCCACTTTCACCTGCGTGCAGTCTTATGAATACGCCCACGCCACGTTCTCCTTCGGCGGCAATATCTACGGCGCCACCTTCTTCATGGCGACCGGGTTCCACGGCTTCCACGTGCTGGTCGGCACCATCTTCCTGATCGTCTGCCTCATTCGCGTCTATGCCGGTCACTTCACCCCGCCCCAGCATCTCGGCTTCCAATTCGCTGCCTGGTACTGGCACTTCGTCGACGTGGTGTGGCTGTTCCTGTTCATCTGCATCTATGTCTGGGGCCACGGCGCCGAGACCATGGCGCACGGCGCGCATTGATCCGGTAGCGCTTCCGGGCGAAGCGGATACCGGTTGGCGTCAAGGAAACGCGCCGAAACAAAAGATCGATTGTGCTACAAGGGGGCGGCCGCAAGGCCGCCCGTTTGCCTCTCCCGCAAGGGGAACGAAAGGGGAGACGGGAAGGAAAACACATGCCGGATCCGACACCCCCCACCGTCACCGAGAGCGCGCTGCGCGGGCTGGCCTGCAAATGTCCGCGCTGCGGCAAGGGCAAACTCTATGCGGGGTTCCTCGATCTGCGGCCGCGCTGTGAGGCCTGCGGGCTGGATTTCACCTTCAGCGACACCGGCGACGGGCCGGCGATCTTCATCATCATGCTGGCCGGCGCCATCGTTGTCGCCTGCGCCATGATCGTCGAGGTAAAATACCAGCCGCCGTTCTGGCTGCACGCGGTGCTCTGGCTGCCGCTGATTCTGGCGACCACGCTGTTGCCGCTGCGGGCGATGAAATCGCTGCTGATCGCGCTGCAGTTCCATCACAAGGCGGTGCCCGGCCGCCTGATCGATCGCGAACCGAAATGACCGAGGCGACGGCACTACGGCGCCGCAGCGCCGGCTTCGGCATTTTCACCCTTGCGATGGTGGCGCTGTTCATCGGCCTCGGGGTCTGGCAGTTGCAGCGCCGCGCCGAGAAGCACACGCTGACCGCGGCCCTGACCGAACGGCTCGCGGCGGAGCCTGCCGCGCTGCCGCTGCCCGCACAGTGGGGCAGGCTGATGCCGGGTCGGGACGAATTCCGCCGCGTCCGCTTTACCGCGACCTACACCGCGGACTCGGATGTCATGGTCTACAGTTCCGGCTCGGCCGTGCGCGACGATATCTCCGGCCCCGGCACCTGGGCTTTTCTCCCGGCCCGGCTCTCGACCGGCGAAACCGTCGTGATCAATGCAGGCTTCGTGCAGAACACCATGCAGGATCGCGCGCAGCAGGACCGCGCGGTGACGCGCCTCGTCACCGGCGAACCGGTCACGCTGACCGGCTATATCCGCTTTCCGGAAGCCGCGGGCATGCTGACGCCTGCGGAAAATATGACGAAGCGGCTGTGGTTCACCCGCGATCATCTCGCCATGGCGCATGCGCTAGGCTGGGGAGAGGTGGCGCCGTTCTATGTCGATCTGGAGACGCCGGTGCCGGAAAACGGCATCCCGAAGCCGGGTGCTCTCGAGGTCCATCTCAAGGACGACCACATGCAATACGCCATCACCTGGTTTTGCCTCGCGGGCGCGGTAGTGATCGTGTTCGGGGTTTGGATGAAAGCCCAGCGGTATCCCTCATCCTGAGGAAGGTAGCGGCCTTCTTCGTGAGGGAAACGCCCTGAAGTTCGTCTTCATCGCGAAGCACCGGAGCATCTGGCCGATGGCATGGCTATGCGATGGGTGAACCACGCAGCGAGTTGAGTGACGCGGCGATCCACGGCTATTCAGACCCGGGATCCCTCCAACTTGCAAAACGCATAAACTATGCATATCTTAAACAAACCCTTCTGACTCTAATTGCGGGCCGGTTCGACGGCGCCGTCCGGGATAATTTATGCGGCTTACGAGCTTTTCCGACTTCGCGCTTCGGCTGTTGATGTATGCAGCGGCCCACGAAGACCGGCTGGTCACCATCGAGGAGGCGTCCAAGGTCTATAATATCTCGCGCGCGCACCTTATGAAGATCGCAAACACGTTGACGAGGGCAGGCTATTTGAAGGCGGTGCGCGGCCGTTCCGGTGGCCTTACGCTGGCAAAGCCGCCGCGCAAGATCAGGCTCGGAAATGTCATCCGCGCGACGGAGCCTGATTTTGCGCTAGTCGAATGCTTTGGTACCGGCAACCAATGCATCATCACGCGCTGCTGCAAGTTGAGCGGCATCATGCAGGAGGGGCTCGATGCGTTTAACGCAGTCCTCGATAAGTACACACTCGCTGACCTGATGCTCAGGCCGAAGGATTTTGGTGTGCGGCCTGCGGCGTGATTGGTAATGCGGGTTCCCGTGACTCGCCTGTTCGGCGGGAAGGGGAGCGTAGATGGTGTCTTGGCCCGATCAGTTGCGGTTCGAATTGCTGCGACCGCCATCCAATCGCGAAGAAGTCCCTTGTCCTCCTTCGAAAAAGATGCCCGGCGCTTGATACTCTCGAACGTTTCGCCTGAATAGCATCGCTCAAAGCCCTTGCGGATCAGCGATTCGAGATAGGCCCGTTCTGCCTCGTTTGGTGAGCACACATAGTGACAGGAATTACTCAGTATGTCCGCCTCTCCTTTTGCAGATCTTCGTCTGGGTCGGCGCGTTCAAGCATCGGGATGATCCATGCAGAGCATTCGTTCGTCCCGGCCGCTGCGGCGAGGAGGAGGATGATTTCCAGCCTCTCCGCATACGAGAGGCCGCGACAATCCGGGTATCGGTTGGACTCCGCTTGTCGGAGCAAACCAACGGCCAGCGCACCTGAAATCCAAGTCCGCGATTCATCCAGTGTCTGCACTCCCGGGATCGAGCAGGCGCAGGCGAACGCGCCAGGTGTCAGGCCCCTTCCCCAGGTACGACCAGTCGCAGCGCGAGCCATGACGCGCTTCGAGCTGTAGGCGCAGCGGCTTGGGATTGTGGTCCACGACGATCTGCAGCGAACCATCCGGAGCGAGATGCTCGAACAGTTGAAAAATGATCGCGTGACGATGTCGCGGAACGATATCCGCAACCTCGACTACGCGCTCACTGCGGCTCGCTTCGGGCATGGCCAGACTCCAGGGAAGGTTTGTTCTGCACGGGCGCCGCATGCGCGGGGTGTTGCGCTTTCCATTCGAGCTCTAGAAACAGTGTCTCGACATGCCGGATGAGCCGTTCGGCGTGGTCCAGTTGGAGAATTTTATGCAAGACAGTATGAAAGTAAGGCTTCATGATTCGGCTGGTGATGCCGCGATCGGCACACGTGAGATCGATGATGTTTTGCTCAAGCGGCGAGAGGCCGTCGCTTGCTGTCGCCAAATCGAGAAAGCGGTTGAGCGATCGCTCCACCCTGACCCAGTTGGCACCCGAGTTGTGCGTAAGAACGTTACTGATGTGCGGATGGGCCCGAAAGGCGGCGAACGTCTTGAACGCCAGTTCATCGGTCGACAATCCCGGGCGCGCGTCGCGATCACGGGGCCTCGACGTCTCCGGCAGGAATTCGCAATTGATGAGGCTTGCGTTCGGCGGAGACCGCAATTCTGTACGGCTCCCCAGTCCGGCTTGATGAGGCATGGTTGACATCTTATAAGATATATTATTGGTATATCTTTGAGGGTATCTCGGCAAGAGGAACTTCCAAGCTGAATACCGAGCGCCAGTTCCTGTCGCCCATTCGCAGCGACGCAGTAAAGGAAGGCAGCGTCGGCGTCTTCATGCAGAACACGCTACACCGGACCGACTGGCTGCGAACGAATGTCGGCTGGCGTGGCTACCAAACCTCGGTCAATTCCTTTTTCACGCCAGCCAACTCCGGCAGCGCCAATGCTTTCATCGGCAGCCCCAAGTTCGGCGTGGTGTTTTGGCCCTTTGCCAAGACCGAATTCTTTGTCAATGCGGGCGAGGGGTTCACAGCAACAACGCGCGCGGCGTGACGATCACCGACCGAAGGCTCGGCGCTGCAGGCATCGCCGTTTCTGGTCAAGACCAAGGGAGCCGAGGTCGGATTGCGAACGAAAATGATTTCTGGTCTTACCAGTTCGGTCAGCCTGTTCCTGCTCGATTCCGAGTCCGAAATTCTCTTCTCTGGTGGCGCCGGAGATACCACGGCAAGCGGGCCGAGTCGGCGCTACGGCATCGAATGGACAAACGACTATCGTCCGCTGTCATGGCTCAGCCTCGAAGGCGATATTGCCGTGACTCATGCGCGATTCCGCGGCGACGATCCGGATCAGGCGGCGCTGTATGCTTCGCTCGCCGCTCTTCCTGCCGCGTAGATTGGCAACGCGCCGGGCAACTACATTCCGGGCGCACCAAACCCGATCGCCTCGGCCGGGATTAAACTCGGCGAGAAAACCGGCTGGTTCTCAGGCTTGCGCTATCGCTATTTCGGGCCGCACCCGCTCACGGAAGACAAGGCGTTCGTCTCACCGGCGACGGGATTGCTGAACGGGCAACTCGGTTATCGCTTTGACAACGGCTGGCACGAGCAGCCCATTCCTCGTTGGTGTGAACCGGATTCATGTCGAGCGAAGCCAACGCATAATGGTCGATGGCGGGCTGAGCATAGGACTGCACGACCGGCGGAAATTTATAACCGGTCTCAATATCTTTGAATAAGATCGACATATCACGGATTCCCTATCAGGCGTTGGCGAAGCGCGCGACGTCGGCGCGTGTCTCCGGAAGGATCAGCGAACACCACCAACGCGCCTTGAGCACACCCTTCTCGTTTCGAAAATCGAGGAGCATCCGAAGATAGGGCTTGCCTCGCTGGGTGAACTTGTCTGCCGTCGTAACGGTCGTGGTGATAATTTCGCCGTACCGGAACGGCTCGATGATTTCGATGCGCTGCTCCGGGTTGCGCGCGCCGGGGGTCCGAATCCAAGTCCCGATGCCCTGTTCGCCGAGGCTATAGAAGGCTATTGTGGTGACGAAGATCGGATGTTGAAGAAGTTCACCCGTGGGAGATTTTTTACGGGCAAAATCTGGATCGACCATCAAGGGATCGGTTTCGCCGCACGCACGGTTGTAGTCCAGTATGTCCTCTTCCGTAATCTCGAAAGTACGTAGGGCAGGGCCGCTCTGTCCGACGCTGGCTTCGCCCCAGGTCTCGTAGGCCTCCCATCCCACCATGAAATCCTTGGAAAAGTGCCTCTGCTTCTTCGTTTCGATGTATCTGTCCAACCTGCCAGGAATGGGCATGGTGACGCTTCCTCATGTGTAGTAATTTGTCGAACGTTCGTTAGATTATTACCGAGCGGTCGGTAGAAAATCAAGCCTCATTTTCAGAGTTGGGTAGCGATGACAGCCGAGAAGCCGACGAAGGTAAAAAAAACGAGGAGCGACAAAAGGATGCGAGGCGACGGATCCGTTCTGACGAAGGGAGCGCAAGCCAGGGCTCGGATCATTTCAGTCGCGGAAACTCTATTCAACAAACAGGGCTTTGACGGCGCCTCGATGCGAGACATCGCGGCCGCGGCGGAAATGCAACCCGCTTCCGTCTACTATCATTTCGAGTCGAAGGAAGAGCTGCTGTGGGCGGTTTGGGAAAAAGGCGGCCTCGAACTGCTCGACAGGGTCAACGATGCCATTGCAGGCAAAACCGACCCCTGGCAGCGCATTGAGACGGCTTGCATTGCCCATACGACCGGCTTGCTCGATTGGCGCCGGGCAAACCAGGCGCTCTTCGTGATGCCGCCTTGGCACTATCCAGAAAGCATCAAGACAAGGGTCATTTCGCTGCGCGACGAATACGAAAAGATCTTCATCGGCCTCATCGACGATCTTCCGCTGCGAAAGGGAATCGACCGGCGCTATCTCCGTTTGACCATCATAGGGGCGCTGTCCTGGTCTCTCTTCTGGTTCAAGAAGGAGCGCGATACCCCTGCCTCGATAGCGAAACAGATACTTTCAATCCTCCGTGGCGGCATCGACGCTGCCGTATAGGTCATGTCAGCCAGCGCCGATACCGCTCCGCGAAGATGTCAGGCGGCCCCGAAGAGGGCCATCGCTTGTTCATTGAAGCCATTGACGAGCGCATGCTCGTTCGGGCCGGGGTTGCCGCGGAACGCCTTGGCGGCCTCCACCACGATTTCGTCGGCATCTGTCGCGAGGACAGCCAACGTTTCCGCGATGAACAGATCGAGCGGCATCGCCTGTTCCGCCTCACGGCTGTTCATGAGGTCGGTGCGCACCCAGGGCGGAGCGATTTCGAGCACGCGGATGCCCGCATCCTTCAGCAGAAAACGCTGCGACAGGGCGAAGGAATGAAGAGCCGCCTTCGTCGCGGAGTAAACCGCGGTGGGCGCCATCGGCACGAACCCCAGTACGGAACTCGTATATGCGATGACGGCGTTCTTCCTACCCTTCAAGTGATCGACCAAGGCAGACGTTAAGCGGATCGGCCCGAGCAAATTGGTGGTCACGGTATCGACCAGCAGCTTGTCATCGATCCGGCTGGCAGCCCGATCCGGCAGCATGATGCCCGCATTGTTGATCAGCACATTGAGATCAGGATGATCGGCGATCAGCCGAGCCGCCACCGTGTCGATGCTCTTGGGGTCGGCGACATCAAGCTCGACTGCCTCCATACCTGGGTTGGCGGCAACGACCTCGTCGAGGTTGGCGCGGCGGCGGCCAGAAATGATGACCTTGTTGCCACGCGCATGAAGGGCCTCAGCAAGCGCTCGCCCAATGCCTGATCCACCGCCGGTGATAAAAATGGTGTTGTCCGCGAGTTTCATGATGGTCTCCTGTATGCGATCAGATGAAGCAGGGGTCAGTTGGGGAATCGGTCGCCGAACATCGGCAAGCCGCTGACGGATTGGTCCTTGGTCGCCTCGTCCTGAAGCACGTCCCAGTGCTCGGCGAGTTTGTCATCTTCCATGCGGACCACGTCGGCGGCGATCCAGGCCGCCGGCCGGCCGTGGCCGGAGAAGCGCCCATGCGCGATCACATAGTCCCCTTCCGCGAGAATAAGATGGTTTTCGTACTTCAAGCTGTCCGGCAGCGCACGGATCAGGTTGAACAGACCGTCGCGGCCGGGCGCGATATGTGCGCTGTGCTGAATGTAGCGATCGGACCAGAAGCGCTCGGCGGCAGTGTAATCCCGCTTGTTGAAGAGCGTGTCGAAAGCTTCGAGTACGAGCGCCTTGTTTTGCGCGGGGGTAGTCTTGGACATGATGATTCTCCTGTTCGGTTGGTTGGAAATCAGACGCTTTCCGGTTGCAGGGCCGGATAATCGGAATAACCCTTTGGTCCGGAACCGTAGACGGTCGTCCAGTCGATCTCGGCCAGTGGCGCTCCGTTCTTGAGGCGCTCGACCAAATCTGGATTGGCGATGAACGGGCGACCAAATGCCACGAGGTCCGCGAGACCCTCGGCGATCAGTCGATTGCCGCGCTCGGCATCCATGTCGGTGTTCGCGATCAGCGTGCCGCGGAAGATAGGCCGGAAGTGCCGGAACATACCGTCACCCATCAAGGGCTCAAGCGGCGTGCCGGTGAAGTCGGTCGTATTGCCCATGATGAGAAGATGCGAAAGGCCGTAGCCGCCGAGTTCGCGAATGGCGTACTCCGCCATCGGCAACGTCTCGTCGTTGGCGGCGAATGGGCCGGTTTCGTGCATCGGACCGATCTTCACGCCGACCTTCGCCGGTTCGACTTCGTCGAGAACAGCCTCGACGACCTCGAAGATCATGCGGGAGCGCCCCTCTATCCCACCGCCATATTCGTCGGTCCGCAGGTTGGTCGCCTTGTTGAGAAACTGGGCCAGCAGATAGAGGTAGTTCGCCTGGATCTGCACGCCGTCGAAGCCTGCAACCATCGCGTTGCGCGCCGCGCGGGCGTAGTCTGCGACCGTCCGCCGGATTTCGTCCTTGGTCATCGGACGCGGCGCGACGGTGGGAACCCGGCCCGCTGCGGTGACCGATATCTGCATTGGATCGACGTCGGATGCGGAGAGCGGTCGCGCGCCGCCACGCAGGTCGGGATGCGAAATGGCGCCCGTGTGCCAAAGTTGGGCGATGATGCGCCCGCCGGCGGCGTGGACGGCATCGGTCACGCGGCGCCAACCGCGAACCTGCTCTTCGGTCCACAGGCCCGGCGAATCTGCCCATCCGAATCCCTCCGGACTGATCGCGACCCCTTCGGCCACGATCAAGCCTGCCGTAGCGCGCTGGGCGTAGTACTCGGCTTGCAGCGCGGTCGGCACGTGGTCATCTGACCGGGCGCGCATTCTGGTAAGCGGTGCCATCACTATCCGATTGGACAGATCCAAATCACCCATCCGATAGGGCGTAAACAAGGGTTGTGCCGGCATGGTGTCTCGTCTCCTCGTGTCTGTGCGTGAGGCCAAGATCGTCGACGGCGGCTTTGTTCGGTAGCCACCGGTTTTCACTAACTTCTATGCGGGAGACGCATCAATCGGAGGCCGCCATTGGGCGCAGATTTGCGCAGGCGACGACCGTCAGATCAGTCGGGAAGGTGGCCCCGCTCGAAGTTCACATCCAAGTGATCGATGACGAAGCGTGCGCCGAGCCCGGCGCCCAACCATCGGAGGACAGGCATGCCGGATAACGCGGGCTATAACGCGAGGCTACACCGTCTGCGCCGTCGGCCGTACAACTATCTCGTTAACATCGACGTCACCCGGTTGCTCGATCGCGAATGCAATCGCGCGCGCGATAGCGAGCGGCGGGATTGCGTTCTTCTGAAACGCGATCACACGCTTCTTCAGATCCGCGCTGCTGATGGTCTCGGCGAGATCGGTCTGAACGGCTCCGGGGCTTATTATCGTGACACGAATGCTGTTGCCGGCCTCTTGTCGTAACCCCTCCGAAATCGCGCGCACCGCGAACTTGGTGCCGGAGTAGACCGCAGTCGTCGGCGCGACGCTCAAGCCCGAAATCGAGGAGACGTTTACGAAATGTCCTGAACCGGCCTCGCGAAAAACCGGCAGCGCGGCCGCGATGCCATGCAGCACTCCCCTGATATTGACGTCGATCATTCGATCCCACTCATCCACCTTCAACTCGTCCAACAGCGAAAGAGGCATGAGTCCGGCATTGCTGACAAGCACATCGAGCCGACCGAACCGCTCCTTCGTTCGGCCGACAAATGCAGCGAGATCCGCACGCTTGGCGACATCAACCGCCATCGCTTCGGCCTTGCCGCCATTGCGACCGATCTCGGCGGCGAGCCCTTCGAGCCTGTCGAGGCGACGCGCTCCAAGCATCACCGCAGCTCCGTGTTCAGCAAGATGCTTTGCCGTCGCTTCACCAATTCCGCTGCTTGCACCGGTGATTGCAATTACCTTGCCATCGAGTCCCGACATCCTTCGACCTCCTCGTTCGTGAACATAGGCGTACAAGAACAAAACGCGCGGCGCTTCTGCTGCCTCGACGCCTGGGACCTGTCGTCAAATACCGATACCCCGCTGCAGCACCGCACCGAATGGCCTCGGACGGGATGAGGTCGCAATGTTCAGTGAACACCCCTTTGCTCACTGGTTCATTGTTGTCCGTGCGACTCAACTGAGATCGCCGACGATCGAGGCCCGGCGAGACAATTCGATCCAGTTCCCGTCCGGATCGAGGATCATCGATACCCGCGCCACGTCTCCGAGCGTGATTGGGGCAAAGCCCTCGCGCACGCCCCTGCTGCGCAGTCCATCATGCACGGCGTCGATATCGGCAATCTGAAGGGTAATGTAGCGCCATCCGCTCGCCTGGCGGACCGGATCGACGGTCGCGGCGCGGTCTTCCTCGAGCAGAAGCAGGCTTTCTCCCAGGCGAAAGGCCGGCCCACGCGACCAGGACTGCTCGACGAAGCCGAGAATGCCGCCATAGAACCTACGATGTTCGTCAAGGCTTCGGACTGCCATGGCGACGGCGAGCTGAGTGACACCGTCCTCTCCCTT
>JAIEPP010000182.1 GCA_019748335.1 Xanthobacteraceae bacterium | reverse complement strand
GCGCGCGCGTGATCTCCTCGTGCAGTTTCGTCAGCTCGCGGCAGATCGCGGCATCGCGGTCGCCCATGATGCCGGCGAGGTCCGCCAGCGTGTCCTGCACCCGGTTGCCGGATTCGAACATCACGAGCGTGGCGTCGATCTTGGCGAGTTCAGCGAGCCGGCTACGCCGCGCGCCCTGCTTGGGCGGCAAAAAACCCTCGAAGTAGAACCGGTCGGTCGGCAATGCCGCGACCGAGAGCGCGGTCAACACCGAGGACGCGCCGGGGATCGCGATGACGGCGTAACCGGCGGCGCAGACCTCGCGCACCAGCTTGAAGCCGGGATCGGAGATCAGCGGCGTCCCGGCATCCGACACCAGCGCGATCGAGGCGCCCTGTGCCAGCTTTTCCAGGATCTTTGGCCGCGCCAGTGCGGCGTTGTGCTCGTGGTACTGTTTGAGCTGCGCCGTGATCGCATAGCGCTCGGTCAGGCGGCGGGTGATGCGGGTGTCCTCGCAGGCGATGATGTCGACGCCGGCCAGCGTTTCCAGCGCGCGCAGCGTGATGTCGCCGAGATGGCCGATCGGGGTCGCCACCAGATAGAGCCCGGGAACCGGCTTCGGCGCGTTCACGACATGGCCGCTGACCGAATATGTCCGGGAGGGGGAACCCGGTTCGCCTTCAGTCTCGTAGTTGGAGCTGGTTTTTGCGCGCATAATACCAATCTAGAGCGGTAGTAACGTCGGCGCCACAGCGCGGTGGGGTCGGAAGGCCGATGTTGGGCCGCGGAATGAGCGAGGGAGGCGGGGTTCCCGCAACCGGCAAGGACGCCGTGGGACCACAATCCTTTTGTTTTGGTTAACCATTCGCCGACAATATGGCTGAATCCACCCCCTGACGTCAGTGGTTGGAGTCCTGGCCGATCTTGGTCGGTCAAGAGAAGAGACACGATGCTAGGGCCGCACCATCGCAAGCCTGTATCTCCGTCCGGGGCGACCCGACGGACGGCGCTCGGTCTTATCCTCGGCGCGCCGCTGCTCGGCGCCTGCGCCGGCGTGCAGCAATCGCTCGGCCAGTTTTCCAATCCGTTCTCCTCGTCGCAGCCGGATGCCGGCCCCGCCGGACCGCAACAGCAGCCGCTTTCGGTCGGCACCGGCCAGGTCAAGGTCGGCCTGATCCTGCCGCTCTCGGCCGCCGGCAATGCCGGTGTCGCCGCGCAATCGATGAAGAATGCGGCCGAGATGGCGCTGGCGGAGTTTCAGAATCCCAACGTCCAGCTCCTGATCAAGGACGATGGCGGCAGCCCGCAGGGCGCCCAGCAAGGCACCCAACAGGCGCTCGCCGAGGGTGCGGAAATCATTCTGGGGCCGCTGTTCGCGGCCTCGGTTCCGGCGACCGCGCAACTGACGCGCGCGCGCGGCACGTCCGTCATCGCGTTCTCGACCGACTCCAGCGTCGCCGGGCGTGGCGTCTATCTCCTGAGTTTCCTCCCCGAATCCGACATCAACCGGATCATCGACTACGCCGCCGGCACCGGAAAGCGGTCGTTTGCGGCACTGGTGCCCGACAATGCCTATGGCAACGTGGTCGAAGCCGCCTTCAAGCAGGCGGTCGGCCGCAAGGGCGGTCGCGTCATCGCGTTCGAGAAATACGCCGCCGACCGTTCGACCGCGGCGCGCACGGTGGCGGCGGCGCTCGGTTCGGCCGATGCGCTGATGATCGCCGACGACGGTGAATCCGTCGTGGCGACGGCGGATGCGCTGACGGCGGCGGGCGCCAACTTGCGCAACATCCAGTTGCTCGGCACCGGCCTATGGGACAATCCGCGGGTGTTCGCGAGTCCGGCGCTGCAGGGCGGGCTTTACGCCGCGCCGGATCCGTCGGGCTTTCGCAGTTTCGCCGGTCGCTACCGCACCAAATACGGCGCTGAACCCGTGCGCACGGCGACATTGGCCTATGACGCGGTCGCGCTGATCGCTGCATTGTCGCGTACGCAAGGCCCGCAACGCTTTGCGCCGGAGACGCTGACCAACCCTTCGGGTTTCGCCGGCATCGACGGCCTGTTTCGCTTCCGCTCCGACGGCACCAACGAACGCGGTCTCGCGGTGATGAAAGTCGCGACCGGCGGCGGCGTCGCGGTTGCGGGCTCGCCGAAGAGTTTTGGGGCGTAGCAAAGCGTTTTCGAGCGAAGTGGGCACCGGTTCGCGCTTAAGAAAACGCGTCAAACTAAAAAGAGTCTTTAAGCGGCGAGATCGGCCACAACCGCATCCAGCACCGGGAATCCCGACTGCGTCACCCGCAGCCTTCCGTCGGCGTCGACGGTGATGGCGCCTTCGTCGCGGAGGATGGCGATCCGGGCCGGGTCGAGCGTGCGGCCGGACAGCGCCGCGTAGCGCTTGGGGTCGATGCCCTCGGCGAGCCGCAATCCCATCAGCAGAAATTCGTCGGCGCGTTCCTCGCTGTTGAGGAGATCGTCGGTCGTGACGCCGTGGCCGTTGGCCTCGACGCGCATCAGCCAGGCCTCGGGGCGTTTTTCCGTCGCGACCGCGTGCCTAACGCCGTTGATGTCGAGGCGGCCATGGGCGCCGGGGCCGACACCGGCATATTCCTCGCCGCGCCAATAGACCAGGTTGTGCTTGCACTCCGCGCCCGGCCGGGCGTGGTTGGAAATCTCATACGAAGGCAGGCCGTGCGCGGCGCAGACTTCCTGCGTTACGTCGTACAGTGCACGCGCAACCGCTTCGTCCGGTGTCTTCAATTTGCCCGCGGCGTGCAGGCCGAAGAACGGCGTGCCTTCCTCGATCGTGAGCTGATACAGCGACAGATGTTCGGCGGCTTCCGAAATCGCCAGCTTCAATTCGTCGGCCCACATCTGCGGCGTCTGGTCGGGGCGGGCGTAGATCAGGTCGAACGAATAGCGGTCGAAGACGGTGCGCGCGATCGCGACCGCATCCAGCGCCTCGCGCGCGGTATGCAATCGTCCGAGCGCCTTCAGCGAAGCGTCATCGAGTGCCTGCACGCCGAGCGAGACACGGTTGACGCCGGCGGCGCGATAGCCGCGAAACCGTGTGGCTTCGACGCTGGTCGGATTGGCCTCCAGCGTCACTTCGACGTCGTCGGCGACCTGCCAGTGCTTGCCGATCGCATCGAGAACCGCGCCGACGGTCTGCGGCTGCATCAGCGACGGCGTGCCGCCGCCGAGAAAGATCGAGGACACCTGCCGGCCGGGAATGCGCGCCGCGGTGGTTTCGATCTCGCGGGCAAAGGCGCTGGCAAAGCGCGCTTCGTCGATCGGCGCATGCCGGACGTGGCTGTTGAAATCGCAATACGGGCATTTCGACAGGCAGAACGGCCAGTGCACGTAGACGCCGAATGCTGATTTATTTCCCGCTTGCGCGGGAGTGTGGGGGCGGTTGCCGTCAGTCAAGACAGATCTCCGCCAATTTGACGAAGGCGCGGGCGCGGTGCGACAGGCCCAAACCTAAAGGTGGCAATCCGTGCTTCTAGATCGAGGTCATCTCGCCGAAGGTGCGCGAGTGCCCGTCGGGCAGGAACGCCGGATCATAACCGAAACCGGCGGTGCCGCGCGGCGGCCACACCAGCGTTCCGTCGGCGCTGGCCTCGACCTCTTCGAGATGATCGTCGGGCCAGGCGACGCACAAGGCCGAGACGAAATGCGCCTTGCGCTTGTCCGGCGTCGTTGCGCCGCGCTCCTGCAGCAGGCGTTCGATCCGCGTCATCGCCGCGGTAAAATCCTTAGCGTCGCCGGCCCAGCGCGCCGAGTAGATCCCGGGCGCGCCGTCGAGGGCCTCGACCACCAGGCCGGAATCATCGGCAAAAGCCGGCAGCCCCGTGGCTTTCGACGCAGCGATCGCCTTGATGGCGGCATTGGCGCGAAAGGTGTCGCCGGTTTCCTCGGGTTCGCCGAGGTCGAGCTCGCCCGCGGAAACCGCTTCCACGCCATGCGGCGTCAGCAGCTCCCGCATCTCGGCGAGTTTGCCGGGATTGTGGGTCGCGATCACGAGCTTGCCGGTGATTCGACGGTGCATGATCGATCAGACTACGCGACGGCCAGTTTTTGCAAGTCCACCAGACGCCCGACACCCTTGCGCGCCAGTTCCATCAGCGCCAAGAACTCGTCCTGCGAGAACGGCGCCTTTTCGGCGGTGCCCTGCACTTCGATGATGCGGCCGTCGCCGGTCATGACGAAATTGGCGTCGGTGTCGGCCTCGGAATCCTCGGCATAGTCGAGGTCGAGCACCGGCGTGCCCTGGTAGATGCCGCAGGAGATCGCCGCGACATTGTCGCGCAGCACCTTGTTGGCCTTGATCATGTTGCGGTTTTTCATCCAGGTGATGCAATCGGCCAGCGCCACCCAGGCGCCGGTGATCGAGGCCGTCCGGGTGCCGCCATCGGCCTGGATCACATCGCAGTCGACCGTGATCTGGCGTTCGCCGAGCGCTTCGAGGTCGACCGCGGCGCGCAGCGAGCGGCCGATCAGGCGCTGGATTTCGACGGTGCGGCCGCCCTGCTTGCCGGCGGCGGCCTCGCGGCGGGTGCGCTCCAGGGTGGCGCGTGGCAGCATGCCGTATTCGGCCGTGACCCAGCCGCGGCCCTGACCCTTGAGCCAGGGCGGCAGCCGCTCTTCCAGCGTGGCCGTCACCAGCACATGGGTGTCGCCGAACTTCACCATGCAGGAACCTTCGGCATATTTGACGACGCCGCGTTCCAGCGACACGGGACGCAGCTCATCGGGCGCACGGCGGCTTGGCCGCATGGGGAATCCTTTCGAAAAATCGGGCAAATCTCGGTTGCGGTGCTTGTAGGAGGGGGAGCGCAGTGCGGCAAGGCTTTTTGGCCTTGTTTGGCGCCATAGAGCCTCGATTCCCGGGAATCAGAACCGAGGCTCTATCTTTTTGGTTTGACGCGTTTTCTTTACGCGAACCGGCGGCCACTTCGCTTGAAAGCGCTATAGTGCATGCTTGTCATTGCCCCCCCGGATCGACAGATTAGGGGGCCGGGAGAAGTAAAAATTGGCCCACCACGATCCGATTGGCCTGATCGCGCCGAATGCGGGGCTCGCCCAGCTCAACGAGCGTTCGCGCGACATTTTTCGTCAAATCGTCGAGAGTTATCTCGCGACCGGCGAACCCGTCGGCTCGCGCAACATCTCGCGCCTGATCGCGATGCCGCTGTCGCCGGCCTCGGTGCGCAACGTGATGTCCGACCTCGAGCAGCTCGGCCTGATCTACGCGCCGCATACCTCCGCCGGCCGCCTGCCCACCGAACTCGGTTTGCGGTTCTTCGTCGACGCCCTGATGCAGGTCGGCGACCTCACCGAGGCCGAGCGGTCGTCGATCCAGACCCAGCTGGCCGCCGTCGGCCGCGCGCAGTCTGTCGAGGCCGCCCTTGGCGAAGCGCTGACCCGGCTCTCGGGGCTAACCCGCGCCGCGGCAGTCGTGCTGACGGCCAAATCCAATTCGCGGCTGAAACACATCGAATTCGTGCGGCTGGAGCCGGAGCGTGCGCTGGTGGTGCTGGTCGGCGAGGACGGCCAGGTCGAGAACCGCGTCCTGGTGCTGCCGCCCGGCGTTCCCTCGTCGGCGCTGACCGAAGCCAGCAATTTCCTCAACGCGCGGATTCGCGGGCGGACGCTGGCCGAAGCACGGCTGGAACTCGAAACCGCGCTCACGGCCAGCCGCACCGAACTCGATCAACTGACCCAGAAGGTGATCGCGGCCGGGATCGCCAGCTGGTCCGGCGGTGAAACCGAGGACCGGCAATTGATCGTGCGCGGCCACGCCAACCTGTTGGAAGATTTGCACGCGTTGGAAGATCTCGAACGGGTCAAGTCGCTGTTCGACGATCTCGAAACCAAGCGCGGCGTCATCGATCTCCTGGGCCGCGCCGAACGCGCCGAGGGGGTACGGATTTTCATCGGATCGGAGAACAAGCTGTTCTCGCTGTCGGGTTCCTCGACCATCATCGCGCCCTATAGCGACGCCTCGGGACGTATCGTCGGCGTGCTTGGGGTGATCGGGCCGACCCGGCTGAACTACGCCCGGGTGATCCCGACGGTGGACTACGCCGCCCGGATCGTCAGCCGGATGCTGGGCGGCTGATCCGGGCTCGAAACCAAGTATGAACGCTTGATTTTCGCCGCTTAAAGCACGATATCCCCGGCAGCAAATCCCCATTCGACCAGACGCGTTTTTTGAGAAGGCAGCCTGATGACCGACCCGAACCGGCCGAACGACGACGCGGCGAAAACGGCCCCGACCGGCGAGCCCGTGGTCTCGAAGCCCTACATCATGCCCGACGATCCCGAGGAGGGTTCGGTCGAGGCCCTGACCAAGGAACTGGCTGAGGCGCGCGACAAGACGCTGCGCACGCTGGCGGAAATGGAAAATCTGCGCCAGCGCACCCGTCGCGAGGTCGCCGATGCCAAGACCTATGGGATCACCGGCTTCGCCCGCGACATTCTGGATATCGCCGACAATCTGCAGCGCGCGCTCGACGCGCTTCCGGCCGAGGCCAGGGAAACCGCCGACGCCGGCATCAAGGCCTTCATGGAAGGCGTCGAACTGACCGAGCGTTCGCTGCTCAACACGCTGGAAAAGAACGGCGTCAAGAAGTTCGATCCGGCCGGCCAGAAGTTCGATCCGAACTTCCAGCAGGCGATGTATGAAGTGCCGGATGCGTCCGTTCCGTCAGGGACGGTGGTTCAGGTGGTGCAAGCCGGCTTCATGATCGGCGAGCGCGTACTGCGCCCGGCCTTGGTCGGCGTCTCCAAGGGTGGCGCCAAGGCGGCGCCGGCCGGGACTCCCTACGAACAAAACTAGGCGATATCCGCCGACTGAATCCGCTTGACGCCGGCCTTGGCCATATCGGCCCAGGCCTTGGCCATCGAGCCCTGGGTGTCGATGCCGCGGCAGGCGTCCTCGACCACGTAGGTTTCGAAGCCGGCCTTGCGCGCATCGAGCGCGGTCCATGCCACGCAAAAGTCGGTGGCCAGTCCCGCCACGAACAGCCGCTTGACCTTGCGCGCCTTGAGGTAGGCAGCGAGCCCGGTCGTGGTCTTGCCGTCGGCCTCGGTGAATGCCGAATAGCTGTCGACGTCCTTGTGAAAACCCTTGCGGATGACGAGCCCGGCCTGCGGGATCGCGAGGTCCTTCGACAGCGACGCGCCATCGGTTCCCTGCACGCAGTGATCGGGCCACAACACCTGTTTGCCGTAAGCGAGATCGACGGTCTCGAACGGCTTCTTGCCGGCATGCGACGTGGCGAACGAGACATGGCCCGCGGTGTGCCAGTCCTGCGTCATCACCACATTGGCGAAACTCTTGGCGATGCGGTTGATGACGGGCACGACCTGCTCGCCGTCCTTTACCGCGAGGCTGCCGCCGGGCAGGAAACAGTTTTGCACGTCGATCACTAGCAGCGCCGAGGCGTCGTCGGGCTTGATCGGTGCCGCTAGAAGCGTGCGCGGGAAAAGCGTTGCCAGCGCTGCCGTTGCAGCAACAGTGCCGAGCCCTGCGAGAACTTGTCTGCGATCGAAGGTGCGGTCGAACATGGTGCCTCTCCCTGTTCAGGATAAGCACCAGCAAATCAGGTCGGGCCGAAAGCGTAAAGCGGCTTTAGGCGGCGGCGCGCGATTGAATCTTCGGCACCGTCCGTGATGCGCCGATCAGCCGCGCGGCTGAATCCCGTCGCGCACGGCGCGGAAGCGCGGAAACGCCTTGCTCCAATCGTCGCGCGGCGAGCTGCCGATGATGCGCAGCGAGGTCTGGGCGCCGAACCGCAGCCATTGCACCACGGTGACCGGCGTATTGTCCTTGCCGCTGACGGCGTCGATCCGGGTCTCGTAGCCGGCCTGGCCGTCGATGCGCACCGGCTCCGACATCGTGATCTTGGCTTCGCGCACGCCGGGAATGGTGGCCGCGATCTGCTGGGCGAAACGGCCGCGATCGTCGGGGGAGGCCGCGGTGGTGCCGATCAGGCCGATGATCATGAAGGGTGCGACTTCAAAGCCGGTCTTTTCGTCGCCGTCGGCGAGGATGACGGCGGCGCCCGGCGCCAGCGTGCGGACGTTCTTGAAGTTGCCGAGTTCGCTGATGTTGAACGGCATCATCCCCAGTTGCTCGGGGACCGGAACCTCGTTGCGGATCACGGCGGACGCAAACATCTGGCGTACGGCTTCGTCGGTATAGATCTTCGAAGCGTTTTCCGGCACCTGCACGGCGACGTAACCCGAGAAGGTCGGGCCCGGCAGGATCATCGAATAGCGCCGCACATTGGTGGCGCCTTCCTTGGCGTTTTCCGCGGTGTAGTAGGCAAGCCCCGCCGCGGTCTCGATGCTCTCCGGCTTGACGCCACCGGTACCGCCGGGATTGGCCTTGAAGGCGTTGGCGACCTCGCCATAGGCCTCGGCGGGCAGGTCCGCCATCAGCACCTTGACGCCCTGATCCTCGGTCTCGAAGCCGACGAATGTTTTGGCTTTGACGAGGCCGACCAGCGGCACCAGGCCGACCCTGGCGCCCGGCGCGAAGACCGGGTCGGCGGCGAACGCGGAACAGGTGCCGGCAACAAGGAAGGCAACCGCAGCGAGGTATCGAAGTGGCTTCATGAAGGATCTACCGGGTTTGCATTGAGGCCGTTCAATGGTCGGCCGGCGCAGCACGTGGGTTGCTCGGGGCACGGGAGGCCTCGGTTCAGTCGGCCCGCTTTTAGCGGTTTTGATGTCGATGCAACAGGGCGGGGGAGGCGTTCGTTCCACGGCCGGGGTCCGGATTGCGGGCCATTTCGCGGGATATCGCCGCCGGCCCCGGATTTTTTAGGCAATTTCCGTGGGGGACTGAGCGCTGGTCCCGGTCAGGCTGCGGCCAAATTCCGCACCGGCTACGGGCTCCTCCGGCTCCTCGTTTCGCGCGCGGGGACAAAGATTGCCGAACTCTTAACGCCGCAAAAGCCTGTTTCTGAAACCGCCTTGATCTGACGCAATCTTTCAAACATCAGTCTTTTCAGGCCTCAAGGTTGCGTTCAGTCCTTGCAGGCCCAACCCCCCCTCCTATATGAGGCTCACCACCGCAATATCGCGAGTATTTGATCGTTGGGGGTTCGGTTAGGAGCGCCGCTCAGGGCCCAGCCAACCTGCCGCAAAAAGAAGGATATGAGGACACCATGGGAAAGGTCATTGGGATCGATCTCGGCACCACGAATTCGTGCGTCGCCGTAATGGATGGCAAGACAGCGAAAGTCATCGAGAACGCCGAGGGCATGCGCACGACGCCGTCGATCGTCGCGTTCAGCGATGATGGCGAGCGCCTCGTCGGCCAGCCTGCCAAGCGCCAGGCGGTGACCAATCCCGAGCGCACCTTCTTTGCGGTCAAGCGCCTCGTCGGCCGCCGCTATGACGACCCGATGGTCGAGAAGGACAAGAAGCTCGTCCCCTACAAGATCGTCAAGGCATCGAACGGCGACGCCTGGGTCGAAGCCGACGCCAAAACCTATTCGCCTTCGCAGGTCTCCGCTTTCATTCTGCAAAAGATGAAAGAGACCGCGGAAGCCCATCTCGGCCAGAAGGTCGAGCAGGCCGTCATCACGGTTCCCGCCTACTTCAACGACGCCCAGCGTCAGGCCACCAAGGACGCCGGCAAGATCGCCGGTCTTGAAGTGCTGCGCATCATCAACGAGCCGACCGCGGCGGCCCTCGCCTACGGTCTCGACAAGACCAAGACCGGCACCATCGCGGTGTACGATCTCGGCGGCGGTACCTTCGACGTCTCGGTTCTGGAAATCGGCGACGGCGTGTTCGAGGTGAAGTCCACCAACGGTGACACGTTCCTCGGCGGTGAAGACTTCGACATGCGTCTCGTCAGCTATCTGGCCGACGAGTTCCAGAAGGAGCAGGGCATCAACCTGCGCAACGACAAGCTTGCTCTGCAGCGCCTGAAAGAGGCCGCCGAAAAGGCCAAGATCGAGTTGTCCTCGACCACGCAGACCGAAATCAATCTGCCGTTCATTACGGCCGACCAGACCGGTCCGAAGCATCTGACGATGAAGCTGACCCGCTCCAAGTTCGAGGCGCTGGTCGACGATCTCGTGCAGAAGACCATCGAACCTTGCCGCAAGGCGCTGAAGGATGCCGGCCTCACCGCCGCTGAAATCGGCGAAGTGGTGCTGGTCGGCGGCATGACCCGCATGCCGAAGGTCCAGGAAGTGGTGAAGCAGTTGTTCGGCAAGGAGCCGCACAAGGGCGTCAACCCGGACGAAGTCGTCGCCATCGGTGCCGCGATCCAGGCCGGCGTGCTGCAGGGCGACGTCAAGGACGTGCTGCTGCTCGACGTGACCCCGCTCTCGCTCGGCATCGAAACGCTGGGCGGCGTGTTCACCCGCATCATCGATCGCAACACCACGATCCCGACCAAGAAGAGCCAGGTGTTCTCGACCGCCGAGGACAACCAGAACGCCGTCACCATCCG
>JAIEPP010000700.1 GCA_019748335.1 Xanthobacteraceae bacterium | reverse complement strand
CATGGCCAACGGTTCGGCGATGGCGAGCGGCCACTACCTCGGCGACACCGGCGTGTTCTCGAACACGATCTATACCGGTTATACCTCGGTACCCGCCGGCGACACCGTCGTCCCCTTTATCGAGAACGACGCCGTGCTCGGCGACATCGACGAGCATTTCAACGGCGACTATCTGAACGAGGAAACCATCCTGAAGATGGCGCGGGCGAAGGAATATTCGACCGCCGCGATCGGCAAGCTCGGCCCCACCTTGCAGTTCGACCATATGGATCGCGGCAAGACCACGATCGTGATCGACGATGCCACCGGCGGCAAGAACGGCGTCGCCCTCTCCGACGAAATGAAGGATGCGCTGACCAGGGCCAACCTGCCGCTCGCTACACCTTCGCGCGGCGACAACGGCAAGGCCGGCGACGCCAAGACGCCGGGCACCACGGTCGCCAACGTCGCGCAGCAGGCCTGGATGGCCGACGTCGCGGCCAAGGTGGTGCTGCCGATGTTCAAGGCGCGCAACAAGCCGTTCGTGCTGGTGTTCTGGTCGCGCGATCCCGACGGCAGCCAGCACAATACCGGCGACAGCCTCAACACGATCACGCCCGGGATCAACGGCCCGACCTCGATGGCCGGCATCAAGAACGCCGACGAAAACCTCGCCCGGCTGCGCAAGGCGCTGGACGAACTCGGCCTTGCCGCCTCGACCAACATCATCATCTCCTCCGACCACGGCTTCTCGACCATCTCCAAGGAGAGCAAGACCAGCCCGTCGGCGAAGGTTTCCTACGCCGATACGCCGAAGGATTTCCTGCCCATGGGATTCCTCGCGCTCGATCTGGCCAAGGCGCTGAACCTGCCGCTGTTCGACCCCAACGACAAGAACGCGGCCGTCGCCGCCGACGCCCACCCCAAGGCCGGCAACGGCGTGCTCGGCAAGGACCCGACCAAGCCTGAAGTGGTGATCGCCACCAACGGCGGATCGGACCTGGTCTACATTCCCGGCAAGGACCGCAAGCTGGTGGACCGCACCGTCAAGGCGCTGCTGGAGCAGGACTATGTCAGCGGCCTCTTCGTCAATGACGACCTCGGGCGCTTCCCCGGCACGTTGCCGATGTCGCAGCTCGGCCTCATCGGCAAGGCCGCGACGCCGCAGCCCTCGATCGTGGTCAACTTCCGCTCCTGGTCGTCGGGATGCGAAGAGCCGACCAATTGCTCGGTGCAGGTCGCCGACACCGTGCTGCGCCAGGGCCAGGGCATGCATGGCAGCTTCAGCCGCGGCGACACGCTGAACTTCACCGCCGCGATCGGTCCGGACTTCAAGGCCGGCTTTGTCGACGCCCTCCCCGTCAGCAACGCCGACGTCGGCGCCACCGCGGCAAAGGTCATGGGGCTGACGCAGAAGCCCAAGGGCCCCCTGGTCGGCCGCGTCGTCACCGAAGCGATGCCGAACGGCGCGACCCCGCAGGCCTATGCCGGCACGATCAAGTCGAAGCCGGCGGCGAACGGCCTGCGCACCGTGCTGAACTTCCAGCGCGTCGGCACCCAGCGCTATTTCGACACCGCCGGTTTCCCCGGCCGGACGCTCGGGCTGGACGCGGAAGAGAACAAGAAAACCGCGGGGAAGTAACCGCGTCCGTTATCGGCCGTCACGCGGCTCGGCTCCATCAGCAGATCAGCGGGAATTTTCCAAGCTTTGCTGATAGCAACTCGATCAATTGAGTACGCTTGTCTGAGGTGTTAACAGACGAGGGCCGCCGAATTATGCCAATATTTTAGAAGGGGTAGCGTGGCTGTCGAATTAGATTTTGCGTTGTGGGCTTCCATGCGGTTTCGAGAAAGCCTACCATCGCCAAAGCTCGGAGTTTATTAAAGCGTTCCATAACAGGAGCCTGATGATGATCCGCTTGCCTTATATTTCCGCAGCCGCGCTTGCCGGTGTTTGCGCGGCATGTGTGTTTGCCAACGCGGTTGCCGCGGCAGATCAAACCACGGATATCGGCACGCTCGACAAGGAGACGGCCGATAAGGCGTTTCCGACCAAGCCGCCCTACTCGCCCTATGCGGGGCGTAACTTCCCCTCACGCCCACTGTTCGGCGACACCCACACCCACACCTCTTTCTCGATGGACGCAGGCGCGTTCGGCGCCCGGCTCGGCCCGAAAGACGCGTATCGCTTTGGCAAGGGCGAGGAAGTTATCGCTTCCAGCGGACAACCTGCCAAACTTTCGCGTCCGCTGGATTTCATGGTGGTCGCGGATCATTCGGACGGCATGGGCTTTTTCCCGCAACTGATCGGCGGCGACCCGGGCCTGCTGGCGACGCCGCAGGGCCGGAAGTGGTACGACGAGATCAATTCCGGCAAAGGCGCCGAGGCCGCCATTGATATCATCACCAGCTTCGGCAAGGGGCAAATGCCCAAGGGCTTTCCCACGCCGGGGACATCGGCCTATCGCAGCGCCTGGCGTGAAACGATCAAGGCGGCGGAAGAGGCCAATGAACCGGGCCGCTTCACGGCGTTCATCGGCTATGAGTGGACCTCGAACGCTGGCGGCAACAATCTTCATCGCAATATCATTTGGCGCGACAATGGAGCAAAGGCCAGTCTCGTTGAACCCTACACCACGCTGCCACCCTTGGGCAGTCCAAATCCTCGCGATCTCTGGAAGTGGATGGCGATGGTTGAGGAAAAAACCGGCGCAGAAATTCTCGCGTTGGCGCACAATGGCAATCTAAGCAACGGCCGGATGTTTCCAATCATCGAGTCGTTCAATGGCAAACGAATTGACCGCGAATATGCGGAGAACCGAACTCGCTGGGAGCCGCTCTACGAAGCCACGCAAATGAAAGGCGACGGCGAGACCCATCCATTTCTTTCGCCGAACGATGAATTTGCAAACTACGAACGTTGGGACAAGGGTAACCTCGATCTGACCGAAGTGAAAAAGCCGGAAATGCTCGAATTCGAGTATGTCCGTTCGGCCCTCAAGAACGGCCTGAAGATGGAAGCCGAACTCGGCGTAAATCCCTATAAGTTCGGCCTCGTCGGCAGTACCGATACGCATACTGGGCTCGCGGCAGTCGAGGAGGACAATTTCTTCGGCAAGACATCTTCTTCCGAACCAAGCGCCGGTCGGGCGATGCATCCCTTCGTCAAGACCGACAAGGCCGTCATCATGGGCTGGGAGACGACGGCATCCGGCTACGCCGCGGTATGGGCCACGGAAAATACCCGCGAAGCGATTTTCGACGCCATGAAGCGGCGCGAAACATATGCCACCACCGGCCCGCGCATGGTCGTTCGCTTCTTCGGCGGCTGGGATTTCGAAGCTGCCGACGCCAACAACCGCATGCCGGCGCGAGTTGGCTACACCAAAGGCGTGCCGATGGGCGGAGACCTGAACAGCGCGCCAAACGGAAAGTCGCCTTCCTTCCTTGTCGCGGCATTGAAGGATCCGATCGGTGCAAATCTGGACCGCGTCCAGGTCATCAAGGGTTGGGTCGGAAAGGACGGCGAGACGCAAGAGCGAGTTTACGACGTCGCGGTGTCCGGGGGCCGCACGATCGACGCCGATGGCCGCAGCAAAACGTCCGTCGGGACCACGGTCGATGTCGCAAATGCGACATGGACCAACACGATCGGCGCCGGCGAGATGATCACGGTCTGGAAAGATCCCGACTTCGATCCGGCGCTGCGTGCTTTCTACTATGTGCGCGTGATCGAAATTCCGACGCCGAGGTGGACGGCCTATGACGCGAAATATTTCGGCATCAAGATGCCGGCGGAAGTCAGGATGACGACCACTGAGCGCGCCTATACCTCGCCGATCTGGTACACGCCTTGATCGCTCGGCTACTGCGAGAGCCGTTACTCCAATTTCTCGCCCTTGGTGCGATGCTGTTCGGGCTCCACGGCCTCGTTGGCAAGCGAAGCGCAGAAGCGCCCGAAAAAATCGTGGTTTCCGCCTCGCGGGTCGCCAACCTGGGCGACGGATTTGCCCGGACGTGGCGACGGCTGCCGAACGAGCAGGAGCTGCAAAGCCTGATCGAGGACTACATTCGGGATGAGGTGTTCTACCGCGAGGGCAAAGCAGCCGGTCTGGACCGCGACGACGTCATCATTCGCCGCCGCGTGCGACAGAAGATGGAATTTCTCGCGGATGACATGTCTGCACCCGAACCGAGTGACGAGCAGCTTGTGGCTTATCTGGCGTCCAATCCGGAGCGCTTCAGAACCGAGGACCGGCTTACATTCCATCAGGTATTTCTGAGTGCCACGCGGCGGGCGAGTACCATCGAACGCGACAGCAAACAGGTTGCGAGCATTCTGGCTCGGGCCGACGGAGCTGTGGACGCGACGGGACTCGGCGATCCCTTCCTGCTTGGCGAGGAGTTTCGCGACGTCTCTCCCAGCAAGGTAACCAGCATATTCGGTGACGGCTTCGCGAAACAGATCTCCGTCATGGAAAAAGGCCACTGGCAAGGACCGATTCCTTCCGGCTTCGGGCAGCATTTCGTCTTTCTCAGCGAACGGGTTTCGGGAAACCTGCCGGCGCTCGATGATATCAGGCCGGCCGTTCGCCGCGAGTGGGCGAACGCCCGCCGTCTGGAGGCGGAACAGAAGCTTTATGCCTCGCTTCGGGAACGTTACGAAATCGTGGTGGAGACACCTCCGGCCAAGGCGGCGTCAGCCGAAATCAATCGATGAATGGTTGCCGCCTGATCTTTGCTGTTGTCGCCATGCTGCTGGCGCAACCCGCGGTCTCGGATGAGATCCGGCCAGGCTATCTTGAGATACGCCAGACCAGCCCCGGCGCCTATAATCTGCTTTTCAAGATTCCCGCGCGGGGGGAAGACTTGCGGCTCGCGATCTACGTCAAACTGCCCGAGGGCACGCAAGACGTAGGGCTGCTCCGCGCGTCGTTCAGCGATGGGGCATATATCGAACGTCGCAGCATTCGGCGGGATGGAGGCCTCGCCGGGCAGGCGGTATCGATTGAGGGCCTGTCGGCCACATCGACCGATGTACTGGTTCGGATCGAAAGCATTGAAGGCGCAATCCAAACCGAACGGCTTTCTCCCAAAAAGACATCGTTCGTGGTTCAAGCCGTGCCCGGTTCGGGAGAAGTGGCGGCGACGTATCTGCGGCTAGGCGTCGAACACATCCTCTTCGGCTTCGATCACCTGCTGTTTGTACTGGCGCTGGTGATCCTGGTTCGCGACTGGCGCCGCGTCGCCATCACTGTGACGGCCTTCACCATTGCGCACAGCATTACGCTTGCCGCGGCGACTCTGGGTTTCGTGAACGTGCCGGGTCCGCCGGTTGAAGCAACCATAGCGCTCAGCATCATGCTCGTTTCGGTCGAAATCCTGAATGCTCGCCGCGGAAAGCCAAGTCTGACGGCGCGTCTGCCTTGGCTGGTTGCGTTCAGCTTCGGGCTTTTACACGGTTTTGGCTTCGCCGGAGCGTTGGCTGAGGTGGGATTACCTCAACATGCTATCCCCGTTGCGCTGCTGTTTTTCAATCTCGGCGTCGAGCTTGGGCAGTTGGCTTTCGTGGCTGCGGTGCTGACCGCGGGCGGTTTGTTCCGCACCGCAATGACGCTTTGGCTCGAAGCTACCCTGATTCATCGGACCGTCGATCGGCTCGACGTGTTGGCGGCGTACGCAATCGGCGCGGTGGCGGCCTTTTGGCTGATTGAGAGGACCACCGCCTTTTTTGTGTGAAGCCCGCAGGGGTCGCTCGGGGCGTCGCCGACGTCGTATTCAGATCCATCAACGTCATTGAGAGCGAAGCGAAGCAATCCATCTCGCGGCAAAGAAGGAATGGATTGCGTCGTCGCGTCGCTCCTCGCATTGACGCGGGAGAGCCTCGCCGGGCCACGCGGACCGCACAAACAAAAACGGCGGGGAATGATCCCCGCCGTCTTCAAATCCGGAAATCGGAATGAAGAACCTACATCATGCCGAGATCGATAATGCCCGGCAGTTGCGCCAGCGGCAGCGCGGCGGCGCCGACCACGGTCGCGACCATCGCCGCCAGCGTCTGGTTGCTGCGGCGCTTGCCGCGCATCTGACCCGCCAGCCATTCCAGCACCTTGGTGTCGATCTTGTTGGCCTGTGCCGGCGCCCAGCTCTCGATATCGGTGTCGGGCGACAGCGCCACCGTGCGCGGCGGCACCGGCAGGCCGGACTCGGACGCGGTATGATGGGCGACCGCTTTCGCCAAGAGATCGTCGAAACGGCCCTCGTCGCTGCGCTCGGCGGCGGCGTCGGAGATTTCAAACAGCGCCTCGACTTCGGCGCGGCTCACCGGCTGGTGCTCGACTTCGGACACGGTCAGGATGCGCGCGCACCACGCGGCGTCATCGGAATCGAGGGTGCGGGAAAAATGGATGCGGCCCTTGGTGGTCGGGCCCTCGCCGGTGATCACGCCGTCGCGCACGATGGTGAGCGCGTGGGCAGCGGTCTTGCGGCAGGACGGTTGGAGCACACTGGACGTTTCAGAGGACGCGGCAGAAGACGTTTCAGTAGAAGCCTTGGCAGCAGAGGCGGACATAATTGCACTTCTCAATTTCTATTTCAGATCCAGCATTTTCATGCGGGCGTAAACGAGTGGTTAACGATTCGAAACTTGCATTCCGAGTTTTTTACATGGTTGCCAATTGGTCGCTGTGAGGTCCGTCACGGTTCGAGCCAGCAAGCAAGGCCGGCCGTGATGCGGGCGATAAAAGGCGATATCGGGGCAGCGGGTACTTTTATTCCCGATGTGTTGATTTCGCCGCAGGGGCACGGACGACAAGAAGATGCTAGGAGTTCCCGCCAGCGGAGAAGGATCTCGCCTTTTACGTGAACGGGTTCACTTAGCCGCAACTACCCCTTATACCTCCAAAGACGAATTCCCTTGTAACTTGAATAGGATGAGGTCGAAACATGGCACTCCAGATTGGCGCCACCGCCCCGGATTTCGAAGCCCAGACCACCGAAGGTAAAATCAAATTCCACGACTGGATCGGCAACAGCTGGGCGCTTTTGTTCTCACACCCGAAAGACTTCACGCCGGTGTGCACCACCGAATTGGGCGCTCTCGCCAAATTGAAGCCGGAATTCGACAAGCGCGGCGTCAAGCTGATGGGCTTGAGCGTCGATCCCGTCGACAAGCACGCGAAATGGTCTGAAGACATCAAGGAGACGCAGGGGGCTGCGCCGAACTATCCGATGATCGGCGACACCGACTTCAACGTCTCAAAACTCTATGACATGCTGCCCGCCTCGACCTCGGGCGATCCGGCGACGCGCACTGCCGCCGACAACATGACCGTGCGCAACGTCTTCATCATCGGCCCCGACAAGAAGATCAAGCTGGTGCTGGTCTATCCGATGACGACGGGCCGCAATTTCCAGGAAATCCTGCGCGTGATCGACAGCCTGCAGATGACGGCGAAGCATCGCGTCGCGACGCCGGCCGACTGGAAACAGGGCGAGGACGTCATCATCGCGGGCTCTGTCACCGACGACGAGGCCAAGACGATCTATCCTGCGGGGTGGAAATCGCCGAAGCCGTATCTGCGGATCGTTCCGCAGCCGAAGTGACTGCATTAACTGTCATTGCGAGCGCAGCGAAGCAATCCATAGCCAAGAATTGGATTGCTTCGTCGCTACGCTCCCTTGCACAAACGCTTCGCGTTTGTTGCAGGCAATGACGACCCAAGCCAATTCACTACGCCAAGGCTGGAACCTGAAGCAGAGATCCAAAGCCGTCCCTGCTGCGTTAAGGGACTGATGGCCAACCCAACCGCCCGCCCCTGCATCGTCTGGTTCCGCGACGATCTCCGCCTCTCCGACCACCCCGCGCTGCACGCCGCGTCGAAAACCGGCGCGCCGATGATCTGCCTCTACGTATTCGACCAGCACAGCCGCGCGCTGAAAGCGCCGGAGGCCCGGCCGCCCGGCGGTGCGGCGCGCTGGTGGCTGGCGCAGTCGCTGCGCGCGTTGAATGAAAGCCTGATGGGACTTGGCGCATCACTGGTATTGCGCAAGGGCCCAGCCGCCAAAGTGATCGCCGAACTCGCGCGCGAAACCGATGCCACGACCGTGTTCTGGAACGAGATCGCGCTGACGCCCCACATGGCCGTCGCCGATCAGATAACAAGAGCCCTCGACGAAATCGGCGTCGGCACGCAAACCTTCCCCGGCGATCTGCTGGTCGCGCCGCGCGCGATCCGCAACAAGGAGAACCGCGGCTTGCGTGTGTTCACGCCGTTCTGGCGGCGGGTGCAGTCGCTGGGCGATCCGCCAAAGCCGTTGCCGGCACCGAAAACACTGAACGGTGTGGCCGATATCGCCAGCGACCGGCTGGAGAGCTGGAAGCTCGAACCGTCAAAGCCCGACTGGGCCGGCGGCTTGCGCGAGAGCTGGACGCCCGGCGAAGCGTCGGCGCGAGCGCAACTCAAATCATTCCTGAGGGGCAACGTCGCCGGCTATACCGGCGACCGCGACCGGCCTGACCGTGACGGCACCTCAAGACTCTCGCCGCATCTGCGCTTCGGTGAGCTCAGCCCGCGCCAAGTCTGGCACGCCGCGCACTTCGTCGCCGCCGAGCATCCCCGGCTATCCGGCGGGATCGAAAAATTCCTAAGCGAACTCGGCTGGCGCGAGTTCTGCCGTCATCTGCTGTTCGACGTGCCCGATCTCGCGATGCGTAACCTGCAACCATCATTCGACGCCTTTTCATGGCAGAGCGACAGCAAGGCATTGCGCGCGTGGCAGCGCGGGCTCACCGGCTATCCGATCGTCGACGCCGGGATGCGCGAACTCTGGCACACCGGCGTGATGCACAACCGCGTGCGCATGGTGGTGGCGTCGTTCCTGGTCAAGCATCTCTTGATCGACTGGCGCCACGGCGAGCAATGGTTCTGGGATACGCTTGTGGACGCGGATGCCGCCAGCAACCCCGCCAACTGGCAATGGGTCGCAGGCTCCGGCGCCGACGCCGCGCCCTACTTCCGGGTGTTCAATCCGATCTTGCAGGGCGAAAAATTCGATCCCGACGGCGTCTATGTCCGGCGCTGGGTGCCGGAACTGAAAGAGCTTTCCGACAAAATGATCCATCAACCCTGGACCGCGACACCGCTTGAACTTGCGAGCGCAGGCGTGACGCTTGGCAAGGATTATCCCGAACCGATCATCGACCACAAAATCGGCCGCGAGCGGGCGCTGGCAGCTTACAAGAAGACGCGCGGCGGCTTATAAGGCGTATTCACGCCGTGCGGCGGTTGACCAGAAACACCGCGGCGGCACAGGCGGTCATGCCGGCGATAGCGACCGCGTCGAGCTTCTCGCCGAACAGCACATAGGCCATCAGCGCGGTCACCGCCGGCACCAGATAGAACAGGCTCGCCACCGAGGTCGCGGCCGAACGGCGGATCAGCCAGTACAGCAGCCCGATCGAGCCGATCGACAGCACTACCGCCAGCCAGCTCAGCGCCAGGATGAACTCGGTGGTCCAGTGCACCACATTGTTCTCGAACAGCCAGGCGCCGATCCCGAAAAAAACCGTCACCGCGACGTATTGCACGAGATTGCCGGCGCGCCAGTCGATCGCGTTGCAGTAGCGCCGCTGATAGAGCGTGCCCAGGGTGATGCTGACCAGCGAGACGCCGGACGCAAGCCAGCCCCAGCCCGCCTCGCCGCTCATCGGCCGGTTGTGCAGGATCAATACGACGCCGGCGAGACCCAGCAGCAGCCCGGCCCATTGCAGCGGCGTGACGCGCTCGCCGAGCCAGCGATTGGCAAGTGTCGAGGTCAGAATCGGCTGCAGTCCCGGAATCAGCGCCGAGAGCCCGGCCGGGATCGAGTGCGAGATCGCCACCGCCGTGCCGCCGAGATAGAAGCCGTGGACCAGAAGGCCCGCGACGATGCTGTGGCCGATGCCGGTGCTGTCAGGCCATTTCGGCCGCGCGATCGCGACGATGATCGCCATCAACCCCACCACGCAGGCCATCCGGATCGCCAGATAGGTCAACGGCTCGGCGCTGTTGAGCACATACTTGGTTGCAACGAATCCGGTACTCCACAGCACCACGAAAATCGCCGGTGCCGCGCGCGCGGCAAATTGTTCGAATTCTCGATTCATTTGCGGCACCTGTTGCCCGATCATATGCTATGCGGCAAGGCCAAAGCGCGCGGGTCCGCTCGCCCGATATCACATATCGAACACCCCTGATTTTGAAATCTGGAATGAGGAATTGCCATGGACGTTCGTGCCGCCGTTGCCATCGCCGCCGGAAAGCCGCTGGAAGTCACCACCGTTCAGCTTGACGGGCCGCGCGAGGGCGAAGTGCTGGTCGAGATCAAGGCCACCGGCGTGTGTCACACCGACGAATTCACGCTGTCCGGCGCCGATCCCGAAGGCTTGTTCCCCGCCATCCTCGGCCATGAGGGCGCGGG
>JAIEPP010000551.1 GCA_019748335.1 Xanthobacteraceae bacterium | reverse complement strand
GGCGACGCGGTGGTCGCCACCGCGCGCGATCCCCAGACCGTCACCGCCCGCCTCGGTTCGCACGAGCGATTGCTGGCAATCCGGCTCGACGTCACCAGCGAGGCGGAGGCGCACGAGGCGGCGGGCCAAGCCGTCAAGAAATTCGGCCGCATCGATATCCTCGTCAACAATGCCGGCTACGGCCTGCTGGGGGCGATCGAGGAGGCCAGTGCGGCGGAAACCAACAAGCTGTTCGGCACTAACGTGTTCGGCCTGCTCGGCGTCACCAGAGCCGTGCTGCCGCATATGCGCCGCCAGCGCGCAGGCCATATCATCAATGTCTCCTCCGTCGGCGGCTATGCGGGTTTCCCCGGTTGGGGCGTCTATGGCGCCACCAAGTTTGCCGTCGAAGGCATCACCGAAGCGCTGGCCGGCGAAGTGGCGCCGCTCGGCATCAGGGTGACGGTGGTCGAACCTGGATTCTTCCGCACTGACTTCCTCGACGAGACCTCGCTGTCGCGCACGGCGCAGCATATCGAGGATTACAGCGACACCGTAGGCCGAACCCGGGCCCATGCCGCCGACGTCAACCACGGTCAGCGCGGCGATCCGCGCAAGCTCGCGAGCGCCTTCATCGCGCTGGCGAATGCCAAAAACCCACCGCTGCGGCTGCCACTGGGCAGCGACACGGTGGAACGGATCGAAGCCAAAAACGCTTTTGTGACGCAGGAATTGAGTGCCTGGCGCGAGATCGCGACCTCGACGGATTTTACTTCGGCCTGACGCCGAACAAAAAAATAGCCCGGTTCCGGTTACCGCCAGAACCGGGCTTAACTCCCGTCAGCCCGCAAGAGGAGGGATTGCGGACTGGCGGGAAATCGCGGCGAGCCTCCAGCTCGCGCAGGGAATATCGCGGGGCTCGACATCGATGCTCTTTTCGAAGCGAACCAGCTTCCAGTCGCCGGGACTGGCCGTGAAGGCGTAACCGGCCTTGCGGGCCAGCGCGATCATCTGCTCGTTGGAGCGCAGCGTGTCGCCAAAGACGTGTTCAGCACCAAACGATGCCGCGCGGCATTCGAGATTCTTCAGCAGCGCCCTGCCGATGCCATGGCCCTGCCAGCGATCGTCGATCGACAGGCCGAATTCGATGCTGGAGGTCTCGGCGTGGAAGGCGTAGCGGGCTTCGCCGACGATGGTCTCGAAGCCGTCGAACATCATGGTCGCAACTACGCTGAACTGCTCGGCCTCGCCGACATCGATGAAGCGTTCGAGCAAGGTTTGCGGCAATTCGCTGATGGCGCCGAGGAAACGGTTGTAGCGCGAGCGGGTCGAGAGCGAGCGGACATAGTTCTGCAGCGGCTCGGCATCGCGCGGCTCGACAAAGCGGACCTTGACCGCATCTCCGGAGCGCGAACGGAGGGTGTCCGAATACTGCTTGAGATCGTCGAAACGAAAGCTTGTCATCGCACCCTCCCATCGCTCGCAAGGGAAACTGGATTGCTCGAGAAAACGCCGGCGCCCCTCGAAAGAGGCGGCGCCGGCTTGGCCGCGTTTACGCCTGCCAGAACGGTTTTGAGGCCTCGTAGATCGCATCACCCGAGGAGACGCCGATGTCGTGCAACTCCCGATCGGACCACTGGGCCAGTTCGCGGCGCGCCTCATAGCGCTGCCGCCAAACATGGACGGTCTCGGCCAACTGGGCCAAAACGCCCCGTCCATGATGATTTATCATCGAATTGTGAGTCAAAGTGGACATTTGAAACTCCTTTAGCTAACCTGTTGCCCGCAATATCTGTGCTCACAGGCGTTTTCACAAACGACACTTTGTACCGTTTCGCATGATATAAGCTCATATATCTGGTAACGAGAAAATGACCGCCAGGCTGCCCTCGCTGAATGGACTGCGCGCCTTCGAGGCCGCGGCCCGGCATTTGAGTTTTACCCAGGCCGCCTCCGAGCTGAACGTCACGCAGACCGCGATCAGCCATCAGATCAAACGGCTGGAACAGGAGCTCGGGATCGCCCTGTTCGTCCGGCAGAACCGCGCGCTGACCCTGACGCCGCAGGCGAAGGATTACCTCCCCGGCATCCGCGCCGCCTTCAACGATCTCAGGCTCGCCACCGACCGCCTGCTGCGCAAGGACGACGACCGCGTGCTGACGGTCTCGACCCTGGCCTCACTCGCCGCCAAATGGCTTTTGCCGAGACTGACCGCGTTCCAGGAGGAGCATCACGGCATCGACGTGCGCATCACCACCTCGACCAGCCTGGTCGACTTCCAGCGCGACAATGTCGACGCCGCGATCCGTTATGGCCGCGGCCAGTGGCCGGGGCTGCGCGCGGACTGGCTGATGGCGGATGAGCTGTTTCCGGTTTGCAGCCCGGCGCTGCTGAAGGGCAACAAGCCGCTGAAATGCCCCGAGGACCTCAAAGACCATGTGCTGCTGCACACCAGCAATGCCAACAGCGACGACTGGCGGCTGTGGCTGTGGGCGGCCGGGCTACCGGCGGATTTTTCCAAACAGCCGGGCGTCACCTTCGACCTGATCTTCATGACCGTGCAGGCCGCGATCGACGGCCTCGGGGTCGCGATGGGCCGCACCGCCTATGTGCAGGAAGACATCGCGAAAGGTCGCCTGGTGGTTCCCTTCAAGATCACGCTGCCGACCGACGCCGGTTTCTACCTGGTCTCGCCCGCCGGGCGGACAGATCCACCGAAACTGGCGGCGTTCCGGCAATGGCTGGTGGCCTCGGCGCAGAGTAAGCCCTGACACAACCGATATTCCGTACCGCGGGGCGTATGCGACATCGTCGCATGACGTGCCGTCGATCGCCGATAAAGCCGGCCGCGAGGCGTGACGTCGCCGCCGCATCAGGCTAGAAAATCGCCGGGAGCGATGGACTGGCCTGCGGCGCCGCAGGTTTGATTTCCATGCCAACAACGATAACAAGAGCGCATGGTGGATTTTAATCGCAAGTTCGATGTGCTGGTGATCGGCGGCGGCAACGCCGCGCTATGCGCCGCAATCAGCGCCCGGCGGGCCGGCGCTTCGGTCGCCGTGCTGGAAGGCGCGCCGAAGTTCTATCGCGGCGGCAATACCCGCCACACCCGCAACATGCGCTGTGCCCACGACGAAGCGACCGACATTCTCACCGGCCCCTACACCGAGGAGGAATTCTGGGACGATCTGCTGCGGCTGACCGGCGGGCAGACCGATGAAGAACTCGCCAAGTTCATGATCCGGGAATCCAAGGACATCCTGAACTGGGTGGTCGAACAGGGCGTGCGCTGGCAGCCCTCGCTCGGCGGCACGCTGAGTCTGGGCCGCACCAACTCGTTCTTCCTCGGCGGCGGCCGGGCGATGCTGAACGCACTTTATCTCACCGCCGAGAAGCTTGGCGTCGAGGTCGCCTACGACGCTGAAGTCACCGACCTCCAGATCGAGGACGGGATGTTTCTCGGCGCGACGCTGAAGCAGCCGGTCAACGGCGCCACCGAAATCCGCGCCTCCGCGCTGGTCGCGGCCGCCGGCGGCTTTGAGGCCAACATCGAATGGCTGAAGCAGTATTGGGGCGATGCCGCCGACAACTTTCTGATTCGCGGCACGCCCTATAACCGCGGCTCGATTCTCAAGATGCTGCTCGACAAGGGCGTGCAGGACATCGGCGATCCCACGCAGTGCCATGCGGTCGCGATTGATGCCCGCGCGCCGAAATTCGACGGCGGCATCATCACCCGGCATGACTCTGTCGTGTTCGGCATCGTCGTCAACAAGCACGCCCAGCGTTTCTACGACGAGGGCGAGGACATCTGGCCGAAGCGCTACGCGATCTGGGGCCGGCTGGTCGCCGCCCAACCGGACCAGATCGCCTACATCATCTTCGACTCGACCGTCGTCACCAGCTTCATGCCGACGCTGTTTCCGCCGATCGGCGCGCCCACGATCGCCGAACTCGCCGCCAAGCTCGAACTTGATCCGATCGCGCTCGAGAAGACCATGGCCGAGTTCAACGCCGCGGTGCAGCCCGGCACCTTCGACCATACGATTCTGGACGATTGCCGCACCG
Source organism: Xanthobacteraceae bacterium (assembly GCA_019748335.1). Taxonomy (GTDB): domain Bacteria; phylum Pseudomonadota; class Alphaproteobacteria; order Rhizobiales; family Xanthobacteraceae; genus Bradyrhizobium. Next base: position 6,368 of record JAIEPP010000551.1, on the reverse strand, counting down.
AAGGCATCACGCCAGCGAAGACGCATTGGGCGCGCAAGATTGATACGCCGCCTTATCTCGCTTATCCGGTGCGGCCCGGCATCACCTTCACCTATCTCGGCACCCGCGTGAACAAGCAGTCGCGCATGGTGATGAAGGACGGCAAGCCTTCCGCCAACATGTTCGCCGCCGGCGAGATCATGGCCGGCAACGTGCTTGGCAAGGGCTACGCCGCCGGCATCGGCATGACCATCGGCAGCGTGTTCGGTCGGGTGGCGGGACGGGAAGCGGCGAGAAATGCAAAGAATTAGACGAACGGCCTGTTCACCTCGCCCCGCTTGCGGGGAGAGGGAGAAGAGTTTGAAGGGAAGATTCATGCAACGCCTTGCGATCATTTCTGCCGCCGCTGTTTTGATGGCCTCAACGCTGGCGCAGGCCGCCGAGCCGATCGCGCTGCGCGACATGGGCTCGTTCCATGTCGGCGGCCGTCTGGTCGAAATCACCGGCAAACCGGTCAAGGAAGTCACGTTCACGCCGGGCGGCGTGCCGGCCAAGGTCGATCCCAACGGTACCTATCAGGTCGAGCAGATGTACGTGCAGTATTTCCTGCCCGCCAACGAGAAGGGTGCCTATCCGCTCTTGATGTGGCATGGCGGCGGGCTGACCGGCGTCACCTGGGAGACCACGCCCGACGGCCGCGAAGGCTTTTTGAATTATTTTCTGCGCAAGGGCTGGAGCGTCTACAATTCCGACGCGGTCGAGCGCGGCCGTGCTGGCTGGGCGCAATACCCCGACATCTTTAAAAGCGAGCCGGTGTTTCTCACCACCGCCAACCCGTTCGAGCGCTTTCGCATCGGCGACGGCCCGAACTCCTACGATCCGGATCCGGCCAAGCGCAAGCTGAACCCCGGCAGCCAGTTTCCCAACGACGGCTACGAGAATTTCGTCAAGCAGAACGTGCCGCGCTGGACCACCACCGACGAGGCGATCGTTGCCGCCTATATCGCCGAGATCGACCGCGTCGGCCCCTCCATCATCATGTTCCACAGCCAGGCCGGCAGTTTCGGCTTCAAGGTGGCGCAGGCGCGGCCCGACAAGGTCAAGGCGCTGATCGCGATCGAACCCGCCGGCATCGGCGACCCTGACAAGGCCGACGTGCTGAAGAACATTCCGACCTTGATCGTCTATGGCGATTATATCGAGAAGGATTCGCGCTGGCCGAAGATCCGCGCCACCGGCATCGCGTTCGGCGACAAGATCAAGGCCGCCGGCGGCAGCGTCGATGTCGTCGACCTGCCGAAGATAGGCATGACCGGCAATTCGCACATGCTGATGATGGACAAGAACAACGCCGAGGTCGCTGCCCTGATCCAGAAATGGCTCGAAGGCAAGGGACTGACCAAGTAATCAGGTTTGGCCGAAGGCCGGAAACAACAGCGCATGCACGGAACCAGAATTCTGGAAGAGGCCGACCGCCTGATGACGGTCTGCAATTCCTGCCGATATTGCGAAGGCCTCTGCGCGGTGTTTCCGGCGATGGAGATGCGCCGCGCGTTTTCGGACGGCGACCTCAACTACCTCGCCAACCTCTGCCATTCCTGCGGCGCCTGCTACACCGACTGCCAGTTCTCGCCGCCGCACGAATTCAACGTCAATGTGCCGCAGACGCTGGCGGTGGCGCGCAACGAATCCTACGCCGCTTATGTCTGGCCCCGCGCCTTCGCCGGCGCGTTCGCCCGCAACGGCCTCGTCATCAGCATCATTGCCGCCCTTAGCGTCGCCGCCTTCATCTTCGGCTTTGCCGCGTTTACCGATCGCCAGGTGCTGCTCGGCGTCCACACCGGGCCGGGTGCGTTCTACAAACTGATGCCGCACAACGCGATGGCGGCGCTGTTCGGCGCCGCCTTCCTCTATGCCATCGCAGCGTTGGTGATGGGCGTACGCGCCTTCTGGCGCGACATTGGCGAGCCCGTCGGCATGAAGACCGATTGGCGATCGCTGTTCCAGGCGATGCGCGATGCCGGCGAGTTGCGCTATCTCGACGGCGGCGGGGTTGGCTGCTTCAACGAGGACGACAAGCCGACCGACCGCCGAAAAATCTATCACCACCTGACGTTCTACGGGTTCGGCCTGTGCTTTGCCGCCACCTGCGTCGCGACGCTCTATCACTATCTGTTCGCGCGCGAGGCGCCCTATGCATGGTGGGACCTGCCGGTGGTGCTGGGCACGCTCGGCGGCATCGGGCTTCTGATCGGGCCGATCGGCCTGTTCACCGAAAAATCGAAGCGCGATCCTGTCCTGGTCGATGCGACGCGGATGGGAATGGATGTTGCTTTTATTGCCATGCTGTTCCTGACCAGCCTGACCGGCATGGCGCTGCTGCTGCTGCGCGAGACCGCGGCGATGGGACCATTGCTGGCGCTGCATCTCGGCGTGGTGTTCTCGCTGTTCGTCACCATGCCCTACGGCAAGTTCGTGCACGGCATTTATCGTTTCGTCGCGCTGGTGCGTTATGCGCGGGAGCGGCAGATGATGATGCAGGGCGCGGGGGAGTAAGGGGCGGGATCCCTCCCCGTCATACCCCGCGCAGGCGGGGTATCCAGTATGCCGCGGCCTATCGGCTCAATCACTGAAGCCGCTGGAATACCGGATCGTCCGCCTTCGCGGACGATGACAGCGGAGATCAATCTCGCGGCGCCGGGCAGCGATCCACCCGGACAACCTTACAGATCGAGCACAATATCGCCCTCGGGCTGCGCACAGCAGATCAGCACGTTGCCGTCCGCCGGTGCATCGACCGGGTCCGGCCGATAGCTCACCGTTCCCGCCACCAGTCCGCTCTCGCAGTTGTGGCAGACGCCGGTTCGACACGACCACCGCACCGGCACGTCGCAGGCCTCGGCGAGTTCGAGCAGGTTGTGGAACGCCGGGTCCCAGCGGACATTGAGGCCGGAACGCGCGAACGAAATCTGCGGTCCCGCGCCGGCAGGTCCTTCCGGCAGATGCGGCGGCCGCACCGGCGTGGCGGCAATGCCCGGCGTCATCGACGGGCCGGCGCCGAACATCTCGGTGTGGATACGATCCGGCGCGACGCCCAGGGCCGCGAGGCCCGCCGTCAGATCGCGCATGAAGGCCGACGGTCCGCAGATGTAGAAATCGCCGTCCTTGGGCACGCCGAGCGCCTCGACTGCGCGCATATCGAGGTGACCGAGCGCATCGAAATCGACACCGGGCCGATCCTCAGGTCCGGGCGCGCTGTAGCTGATGTGGCTGTGGCGGCGGGCCAACGCGTCGAGCAGTTCACGCGCTTCTTCGGCAAACGGATGCTCGCGACCGCTTCGCGTTCCGTACAACCACCAGATTTCCCGCGTCGATGCTTCGGCCGCCAACGAATGAAGCATCGCCAGCACCGGCGTCACGCCGATCCCGGCGCTCAACAAGACAACGGGTGTATCGCCAGACCGCAAGGTAAAACTGCCGCGTGCCGCGCTGGCCTGCACGATGTCGCCGACTTGCAACGTTTCATCGACATAGGAGCTGGCCGCGCCATGGGCCTCACGCTTGATGCTCACCCGCAGCGTGCCCGGCGCCCCCGACAGCGAATAGCTGCGCATCAGCGTCGGCGCCGGGGACGCACCGAGCCGCAGCACGATGAACTGTCCGGGGAGAGCGGTGGCGACAGGCTGGCCACCGGTGGGCTCGAGCGTCAGCGAAACGACGTTGCCGCTTTCGCGCACCTTGCCCGCGACGCGAAAGCCGCGAAATCCGCGCCATGCCGGCGGCGGAGCCGCGGCCCCGGTAAGCCCGGCATTTCCCGTCGTCGCGCCGTCCTTGCCTTGCCGGACGAGCAGCGCCTCGAACGAACGACGCCAGCCAGCACTCAGCGCCGGGATGCGTAGCGCGCGCTCGAGCTTGTCGCTGACATGACCGGGCTTGTAGAGCAGCGCATCGATCTCCGACACGTTCAGACGCTCAGGCCCGGACGCGACCTGCACGATCTCGTCGCCGGCCTCGACCTGCCCTTCCTCCAGCACCCGGAAATAGAAGCCGGGCCGGCCGTGGGTGACCAGCAGCGCGGCCATTTCCGGCACGTTCATGCGGATGCCGACCCGGTAACAGGTGACGCGCGGCTGCGTCACCTCGAACAAGGCGCCGCCGATCCGGTAGCGGTCGCCGATACACACCTCGGTGTCGGCGAGGCCGTCGACGGTGAAGTTCTCGCCGAACTGCCCGTATTCCGAATCGCTTCGGCCAAGTTGCTGCTCCCAATAGCGGTATGAATCGATCTGATAGACGAACACGGCGCGGTGTTCGCCGCCGTGACCGGCGAGGTCGCCTTGTCCGTCGCCGTCAATGTTGAGCCGGCGCACCATGCGCGGGCCTGTGACCGGCGCTTTCCATACCGACGTATGGACGGTCCTGCCTTGCCAGATGATGTCGCGCGGCAGGCCCACATTGACTGACAGCAAACGCGCCATCACGTTTGTCTCCAACGAAGATTGCGAGAGGTACCCTGTTCGACCTCCGGGCAAGGCCCATGCCGTCAATATAGCCAAATTTGTCCGGATGCGCATGCGTTCGTCGGAGCCGTTTTGGTATCCGCCAGGAGCGGGAACGGACTCGCCAAACGGGCCGTTGACTCCTTGCCAACACCCACTCTCAGCCAAGGATCGATCGGTACAGGGCCAAATATCGATCGGCCATGAGGTCTACCGTGAACCGCGCGGATACCGCGGCACGGCAAGCCTCGCGATCGATTTCGTCGATGCGTCCGATCGCATCGACCGCTTCATCGAGGCTGTCGACCAGAAATCCGGTCACGCCATGCTCGATCAGCTCGGGCATCGATCCCCGATTGCGGGCAATGACCGGCGTCCCGCAGGCGAGCGCTTCCACCACGGACAGACCGAACGGCTCGTCGAAATTGATGAGATGAAGCAGCGCGCGTGCGGAGCCCAGCGTCCTCGCGCGCAGCGTTCCGCCAACCGGACCAAGATAGGTCACCGATCCGCGGTCGAGTACGGGCGCCACCTGCTCGTCGTAATAATTGCGATCCTGGACAATGCCGGCGATCGTCAATCTCCGCCCTGTTCGATGTGCCGCCGCGATCGCTTCGGCGGCCCCCTTGTCCGGATGAATGCGGCCGAAGAAAAGCAGATCTTCGCCGCCAAGCGGATCGAAGGGGAACTCCTGCAGCGGGATGCCGTGGTGGATCGTTGCGGCATAGCGCAAGTCCGCATGGCGATCGGCGTCGCTGATGGCGACATAGTGGACGCGCGCTTGGTATTCCTTGTAGGCGGGCAGAATGCGATCCGACGAGAAACCGTGGATCGTCGTCACAACAGGAGTCTTGACCAGCCGCGAAAACGCGAGCGGGACGAAATCGGCTTGATTGTGAATAAGGTCGAACTGACCAGCCTGTTCGAAGACATGGGCGACGTGCAGCATCTCCCATACCTTGGCATCGATCGCGGGATCTTCGGAATAGGGCGCCGGACAGACGGCATCGAGCCTGGCCGCCGTCAGGCTGTCTTTGGTGGCGAACAAAGTGACGTCGACGCCGCGCGCCACCAGCGCCTCGGTCAGGAGACTCGTCACCTGCTCCCAGGGGCCGTAATGGCGCGGCGGTGTGCGCCATGAGATCGGCGCCAGCATGGCGATGCGCAAGGTATGGTCCCTTCTCTGCCTGGTGCTATCGGGCTTCGAGCACGACAGCTTCGTTCGGCCGTAACAAGAGCGTGCCGGTTTCCACCGGTGCGGCATCGCCGACAGAAGACAGCAGCACCCGGCTCCCGTGCGCCCAATCCGGCAACGCGAGCCGGTGCTGTCGCCGCCCGAAATTGAGCGCCACGATCAGCCGCTCCTCGGCATGCCGGCGCGCGTAAACCACCGTCTCGTCTTCCACATTCAACAGAGCGAAGTCACCGATCGACAGTGCCAAGCAATCGCGCCTGAGCGCAAGCAACCGGCGATAAAGCGTCAGGAGCGACTGAGGTTCGTCCGTCATACGCTTGACGTTGCGCGTCAGCCAGTCGGCATGGAGCGGCAGCCACGGCGTGCCCCGGGTGAAGCCGGCATTTTCACTGTCATCCCACGGCATCGGCGTGCGCACGGGGTCGCGGCCCAACGCCAGGCCGGGCTCGCGCAACTCGCGCGGATCGCGCACCTGCGACGGTTCGATCGCGACATCGCTCAAACCCAGTTCGTCGCCATAATAAAGCGTGGGCGTGCCGCGGAGCGTCAGCAACAACACCGCCGCGACGCGGGCCTGGTCCTGCCCGCGCCTGGCCGCCACGCGCGGCCGGTCATGGTTGCCGAGCACCCAGTTGGGCCAACCATCCGGCGGCAGTGCGGCTTCATAGCCGGCGATAACAGCGGCCACGGCCCGC
>JAIEPP010000155.1 GCA_019748335.1 Xanthobacteraceae bacterium | reverse complement strand
TCACCAAACCACGCCCCGCCGTGGAAGGCTATGGGTCTGTTGCCGGTCGGTCATGACGCCGAGATTGCGCGCCAATTGCAGGGTATCGCAAGCGGGAGAGCTCAGAACAAATAGCCGCCTGCTAAATCATCCGTGCCACGAACGGTATCTTCCGCGACAGCACCGTCAAACCCCAGCTCAGCGTCAGCGTGCCCGCGAATACGACCGCGGCTTTCACCACTGCTGGCCACGAATAACCGTAGACGCCGTATTGCAGCCAGATGATGAAGATGTAGTGGGTGAGAAAAATGCCATAGGCCGACGGCCGCATGGCATCGAGTAGACCAGCGCGCGACGCTCCGAACCGCACGCACATCGCCAGCACCGTGAACGTCATCGCCGCGCTGAACAGCGCAAAGGCGAGACCGTAGCTCGTTCGCCACCACAGCGGCGGCGAATTGAAATCCGCGACCCAGTTATGGTGGGCGTACACCAGCAGCAGGATCGCGCCGTAAAACACCGATGCGAAGGCGATCCAGGCCGGCCAGCGTTTTGCGATTTCACTGCCTTCCGCCAAGATGCCGGCGCGAAGGCTGACGACGCCGATGCCGAACCCGGTCAGGAAATAGCCGGCATAGAGCAGAATGCGGCTGGTCTGGATCGGCAGCGGATAGCCGCCCGGCTCCAGCCAGCTGGTGTCACCGAATGCCAGATGCATCGGAAGATAGACCGCGACCGACACGGCCAGGAATGCCGCAAAGGCGGTCCACGGCCGGTCGCGCAAGGTGAAGATCAGCAGGCCTGATGTCTTCGCCAGCCGCGGCATCATCGTCACCAGCGCGGCGGCGACGATGTCGAGCGCCAGCAGCACCCAGAGGAACCAGGCCGGTCCCGAAGGCCACGGGCCAATCGTGATCGTGTGCCACCAGAAATGAAGGAAATTGAAATCGGTGGTACCGGGCAGGTGATAGCGCAGGAAGGTCGGATAATAGGCGATTGGCATCAGCACGAAAATCGAAACCAGAAAGGGGATGCCGAGCCGCCACGCGCGACGGCGCACGTAATTCAGCGCTCCCCTGCGCGTCAGGCTGGCATGGACGAACAGCCCCGAGATCAGGAACATGCAGGCCATGAAAAAACTGTCGTTGAACAGCACCACCAGATCGAAGCCGAGCCAGCGCATCGCATCGCCGGTGCCGAAATGGGTGTAGTTGACGACGGAGTGATGCAGCAGCACCAGCAGAATGATGACGGTACGCGCGCGATCGAGCACGACGATACGCTTGCCGGCCCTGGCCGCCGAATCACGCCCGCCGGTTTCGCCGGGCCTATCAACGCTTCCGTTCACGCCGTTCCCGTTCTGAATTTCGGCACTCATTGCTCGAACGCATCGTAGATCAGTTTCTTGACGTTGACCTGAACGTGCAGGCGGTTGGATGGCGCATTTTCCAGCACCAAGAAGAACATGTCCTCGGCGCGATCGACCACGAGATAGGCGCCGGTGGCGCCGTCCCACTTGAATTCGCCGAGCGAGCCCGGCGGCGGCGGCACCGCATTACCCGCATCGGTCCGCACCCCGAACCCATAGCCGAACCCGAAACCGTCGCCGGGATAATAGAAGAAGTTTCGCTGAACTCCCGAGCCCGGGCCGATGTGGTCGGTCGTCATGTCGACAAACGTCTTCGGTCCGAGATAGGTTTTGCCATCCAGCGTGCCGCCGTTGAGCAACATCTGCCCGTAGCGCGCGAGATCGGCGACCGTCGAAACCAGGCCGCCGCCGCCGGATTCCCAGCGGGTGACATCGAGCGAGTTACGTTCGACGTGACGGTCGCTGTCCAGCGGCTGCGCGTAGCGCGCCCGCTCCGCTGGATCGGTCAGGAAGAACTTGGTCGTGCTCATTCCCAGCGGATCGAACAATTGCGTCTTTTCGAACTGGTACAGCGACTGGCCGGACGCGACCTCGATGACGCGGCCGAGCACGTCGGCCGAATGGCCATAGTCCCACAGCGTGCGCGGCTGTTCGGCCAGCGGCACCTTTGCGATCCGCTCGGCAAATCCGGCATTGTCGAAATCCCCGAGATAGATGCCGTCATAGGCGGCCTTGACCAGGTTTCGCTCGCCGTAGAAGCCGTAGGTGATGCCGGAGGTGTGCAGCAGCAGGTCCTCGATCGTGATCGGCCGGCGCGGCGGCACCAGATCGAGCACGGCCTTTCCGGTCTCGTCCTTGCGCTCGACGCCGACCTTCATCCCGGCAAAGGACGCGATATATCTGCTGACGGGATCGTCGAGCCTGATCGTGCCGCGATCGACCAGCAGCATCGTGGCCACGCTGGTAACGGTCTTGGTCAGCGAATGCATCGGAAAGATCGCATCCGGCGTCATGTCGATACCGGCATCGGCGTCGCGCTTGCCGAACCATTTGAAGTAGACCGGCTTGCCATGGCGCTGGATCAGCACGACGGCGCCGGGAATCTTTTTGCTGGCGATCTGGTCCTTGATAAAATCGTCGATCCGGGAGAGCTTTTCGACCGACATCGTCGCGTTCGGCGGCGGTCCGAATTCAGCGGCTGATAACGAATTCGTTATTGCGAAAAAGACCGTTATCGCCATCAGCAGTGTCACACACTGAATTACCGACACTGACTTCCGCAAAGACATCCAATACCTCTCCATTCGACAGCGCAGACCTTATTGCAATACGGCGCATCACGCCAACGCGTCGTCACTGCGCTCCTCGCAATGACGAATAACGCGACATCACGAATACGGGTTGATCAGCTTCTGCTGTTCCGCGCTGTGATCGGCGAGCATGTCGATGAAGGTTCGCACCTTGGCCGAAAGATGATGACGATGCGGATACACCGCGTTGACAGCGAATTCCAGCGGCCGGTATTCCGGCAGCAGGCGCACCAGGTGGCCGGCCTCGAGATCGTCGTGAACCAGGAAGCCAGCCGCGAGGCTGATGCCGCCGCCTTCCAGCGCAACCTTGCGCAGCGTCTCGCCGCTGTTGGTCATCAGATTGCCGGACACGCGCACCGAAGCCGGTGCGCCCTTGCGGTCGACGAAACGCCACTCGTCATAGGGATAGTTCACGTGGCGAACGCAATTATGATTGGCGAGTTCGGACAGCGCCTGCGGCCGGCCGTGCTTTTCCAGATAGTCGTGCGAACAGCACAGCACATGCCGCCAGGTGGCGAGGCTGCGCACGATCAGGCTCGAGTCGGGCGGCGGCGTCAGGCGAACCGCGATGTCGAACCCCTCGTCGATCATGTCGATGTTGCGCTCCCCCATCTGCAGGTCGACCTTGACCTCGGGATAGGCTGCGAGGAATTCGGCAACGACCGGTGATACGAACTGCACGATGTGGGTGGCGGTATAGATCCGCAGCGTGCCGCGCGGCGTCGACTGCTGGGCGCCGGCGATTTCGTCGGCCTGCTCGATGTCGGCGAGGATCTGGACGCAGCGGTCGTAATAGGCCTTGCCGACTTCGGTGACGCTGACCTTGCGCGTGGTGCGCTGAAGCAATCGTGCGCCGAGCCGGTCTTCGAGCGACTGGATGTGGTTGCTCACCATGGTCGTCGACATGTTGAGCCGGCGCGCCGCGGCGGAAAATCCGCCGCTGTCCACCACCCGGACAAAGGCCGTCAGACTGGTCAGCCGATCCATCGGCAAGCCTCCTATTATCCGCTCAACATGGATAATCCTTCCAATTTTCGCGGGATTATCACATCGCATCCGACATTGCATCTTGTGCAGGTACCCAGCGCCCTCGTCCCGAGCGCGCCCGCCAGAGCTTGCGAGGATGCCATGTCGACCGCCACCTATACCTCTGATGTCACAATGAAAATCGGCCTTCGCCCGTCCCGGAAGGCGGTCCAGCGCGCTGCCCTGGCGCTGGCTTTGATCCTTGGAATCGCCACCGCCGCGGACTTTGGCTACAGCTACTTCACCACCGGCCGGTACCTGGAATCGACCGACGACGCCTACGTCAAGGCCGACTCCACGATCGTCTCGCCAAAGGTCTCCGGCTACATCGCCCAAGTGCTGGTCGGCGACAACCAGCCGGTCAAGGCCGGGCAGATCCTGGCCCGGATCGACGACCGCGATTTCAGGGCGGCGCTCGATTCCGCCCATGCCGACGTCGATGCGGCCGAGGCCGCGGTTCGCAACCTCGATGCCCAGGTCGCCCTGCAGCAGCCGATCATCGAACAGGAGACCGCCGACGTCGCCGCCGCCGAAGCCAGCCTGCAATTCGCACAGGAGGAACAGGCCCGCTACGACGGCCTGATGAAGACCGGCTCCGGCACCATTCAACGCGCTCAGCAAACCGACGCGGCGTTGCGCGAGAAGAGCGCGCAATTGCAGCACGAGAAATTCGGTCTCGTGGCGGCACAACGGAAGATCGACGTTCTCACCACCGACCGCGCCAAGGCCGTGGCGCAGCTCGATCGCGCCCGCGCGGTGGAGCAACAGGCGGCGCTGAACCTGTCCTATACGCGAATATCGGCGCCGGTTGACGGCACGGTCGGCGCGCGTTCGCTGCGAGTCGGCCAGTTCGTGCAGGCCGGAACCCAGCTGATGGCGGTGGTGCCGCTCGACGCAGTCTATGTGGTCGCGAATTTCAAGGAAACCCAGCTCACCCATGTGCGCAACGGCCAGCCGGTCGAAATCCGCATCGACAGCTTTCATGGCACCACGCTGAAGGGCCACGTCGACAGCCTGTCACCGGCCAGCGGCCTCGAATTCGCGCTGCTGCCGCCGGACAACGCCACCGGCAATTTCACTAAGATCGTGCAGCGCGTGCCGGTGAAGATCGTGCTCGACGACCATAACCTGACCGGCCTGCTGCGGCCGGGCATGTCGGCGGAGCCCACCGTCAACACCAAGGCGACGGTGCTGGCCGAACGCGAAACCCAGGTGCGGCTGGCCGCGGATGCCGCCTTGGCCCACCGAACGGCACTCGAGGCCCAAGCCAAGCGCGGGATTATCAAGTCTTGCCGGACAATCCTGCCGTATCCGACCCGATTATCGGATCTGAAGGCTTAATGCATCCTGCCTCTGCCTGAGCACGAGGAGACCCCCAATGACCGCACTCCAGCCCACGATGAACGCCGCTTCCGCTGCCAACCTCGGCAGCGCCCAGTCGCAAACCGCGGCCGCCAAGGCCGAGCCGGCGATCTCGGCAAAGACCTGGATCGCGGTCGTCGGCGCCACGCTCGGCGCCTTCATGGCAGTGCTGAACATCCAGATCGTCAACGCCTCGCTCGCCGACATCCAGGGCGCGATCGGCGCCGGCATCGACGACGGCGGCTGGATCTCGACCTCGTACCTGATCGCCGAGATCGTGGTGATCCCGCTCTCTGGCTGGCTCGCCCAGGTGTTCTCGATCCGCCGCTATCTGCTGACCAACGCCATCCTGTTTCTTCTGCTCTCGGTGGCCTGCGCCTTCGCGCAGGACCTGCCGCAGATGATCGTGCTGCGCGCGATCCAGGGCTTTACCGGCGGCGTGCTGATCCCGATGGCGTTCACGCTGATCATCACGCTGCTGCCGAAATCAAAGCAGCCGGTCGGCTTGGCGCTGTTCGCATTATCAGCGACCTTCGCGCCGGCGATCGGCCCGACCATTGGCGGCTACCTCACGGAAAACTGGGGCTGGCAGTTCATCTTCTACGTCAACCTTGTGCCGGGCGCCGTGATGATCGCGATGCTGTGGTTCTCGCTGGAAGCCAGGCCCGCAAAATTGTCGCTGCTGCGCGAGGGCGACTGGGCCGGCATCGCCACCATGGCGATCGGCCTCGCCGCGCTGCAGACCGTGCTCGAGGAAGGCAACAAGGACGACTGGTTCGGCTCGCCCTTCATCGTCAAGCTCTCGGTCATCGCGGCCGTTTCGCTGACCGCATTTTTGTGGATCGAACTGACCACGAAGAAGCCGCTGCTCAACCTGCGCCTGCTGCTCCGCCGCAACTTCGGCTTCGGCATGCTTGCCAACTTCCTGCTCGGCATTGCGCTGTACGGTTCCGTCTTCATCCTCCCGGTTTATCTGTCACGCATCCAGGGCTATAATGCCGAGCAGATCGGCATGGTGCTGGCGTGGACCGGCCTGCCGCAACTGCTGCTGATCCCGCTGGTGCCGCGGCTGATGAAGCGCTTCGACCCCCGCCTGATCATCGGTATCGGCTTTGCGTTGTTCGCGGCGTCCAACTTCCTGAATATCTACATGACCAACGATTACGCCACCGATCAGCTGTTCTGGCCCAACATCGTTCGTGCGCTCGGCCAGGCGCTGGTGATGGCGCCGCTTTCGGCGGTCGCGACCGCAGGCATCGAGGCGGAGAATGCCGGGTCGGCGTCGGGGCTGTTCAACATGATGCGCAACCTCGGCGGCGCGGTTGGTATTGCCGTCCTGCAGACGTTCCTGACCAAGCGCGAGCAGTACCACTCCAACGTGCTGACGCAGTCGGTGTCGATGCTGGAACAGGCGACGCGAAACCGGATCGACCAGCTGACACAGTATTTCCTCAATCACGGCATCGCCGATCATGCGGAAGCGACGCATCGCGCGGTGATCGCGATCGGCAAGGTCGTGCAGAAGCAGGCTTTTATTCTCGCCTTCAGCGATACCTTCTATCTGCTCGGCGCCGCGCTGATTGTTGCACTCATCGCAACGCTGCTGCTCAGGAAGCCGGACCATCTTGCCGGCGGCGGCGCACACTAGGATCCACCCCAGACTGAAAAGGAGAACGACCATGAAACCACGGATGAACTTCTACCAGGCAGCCCCCGACACCATCAAAGCGCTCGTCGCGCTCGAAAACCAGATCAAGGGCTCGGGCCTCGAAAAGTCGCTGATCGAACTGGTCAAGACCCGGGCGTCGCAGATCAACGGCTGTGCCTATTGCATCAACATGCATACCGAGGACGCCCGCAAGCAGGGCGAGACCGAGCAGCGGCTGTATCTGCTCAACGCCTGGCGCGAATCGCCGCTTTACACCGACCGTGAACGCGCCGCGCTGGCGTGGACCGAAGCACTGACGCTGATCGCGGAAACGCACGCGCCTGACGATGTCTACGCGGATGTCCGCGCGCATTTCAACGAGGCGGAAACGGTCAACCTGACCATGCTGATCGGGGCCATCAATGCCTGGAACCGGCTTGCCATTGCGTTCCGCGCGGTCCATCCGGTGAAAGTGAAGGCGGCGGTGGCGTAGCCACCTCCGGACTCCGCTGTCATGCCCCGCGAAAGCGGGGCATCCAGTACGCCGCGGCTTTCGATTCAACCTACGGACGTCCGTGGAATACTGGGTCGCCCGCCTTCGCGGGCGATGACATCCGAGGTCACACCGCCGTCTTCTTCGCGAACTCGACATAGATTTCGCGCAGCCGGTCGGTCATCGGGCCGGGCTTGCCGTTGCCTACCTTCTTGCCGTCGATCGTCACCACCGCTTGCACGAACACGGTGGCGCTGGTGACGAAGGCTTCCTTGGCGGCCAGCGCCTCTTCGATCGTAAACGCGCGCTCCTCGACCCGAAGCTGGCGTTCCTCGGCGAGGGCGACCACCGCCTTGCGGGTGCAGCCCGGCAAAATCTCGCTGCCGTTCTGCCGGGTCACGATCACGTCATCCTGGGTCAGGATGAAACAGGACGACGAGCCGCCCTCGGTCACCTTGCCGTCCTCGATCATCCAGGCTTCGCCGGCGCCGGCAACCGCCGCAGCCTGCTTGGCCAGCACCTGCGCCAGCAGCGCCACGCTCTTGATGTCGCGGCGGGTCCAGCGCAGGTCGGGCACGGTGATGACGCCGATGCCGGTCTTGGCGGACGGCGCGTTGATGATGTCCTTGACCGAGGTGAACATGATCAGCGTCGGTGTGACGCCCTTCGGAAACGCGAAATCACGGCCGGTATCGGCGCCGCGCGTCACTTCAAGATAGACCATGCCGTTGACGAGATTGTTGCGCTTTACCAGTTCGCGCTGGATCTGCTCGATTTCCGTTGTTGTCACCGGCAGCGCCAGCTCGATTTCACCGACCGAGCGCTCCAGCCGCGCCAGATGCGAGGCATTATCGATCAGCTTGCCGTCGAGCACGGCTGCGACTTCATAGATGCCGTCGGCAAACAGGAAGCCACGGTCGAGGATCGAGACCTTGGCTTCCGAGAGGGGCACATACGAGCCGTTGACGTAAGCGATCTGTTCCAAAGCAAATTCTCCCGGGAAGGCAAGACGAAGACGGTCCTTCCTATACGCAAATTGTTAAGGCCGATAAACCCTCACGACGCCCGATTGCACCGAGCAGCTCGGAACAATGAAGCCTAATGCGACAGGATCTTCGACAGAAACTTCTGCGCGCGGTCGCTGCGGGGGCTGCCGAAGAAATCGGTCTTTTGGGCATCCTCGACGATTTCGCCCTGGTCCATGAAGATCACCCGGTGCGCGACCTTGCTGGCAAAGCCCATTTCGTGGGTCACCACCATCATGGTCATGCCCTCGCGGGCGAGGTCGACCATGACGTCGAGCACCTCCGAAATCATTTCGGGATCGAGCGCCGAGGTCGGCTCATCGAACAGCATCGCGATCGGGTCCATGGCCAGCGCCCGGGCAATCGCCACGCGCTGCTGCTGGCCGCCGGACAGTTCGGCCGGATATTTGTTCGCCTGCGCCTTCAGCCCGACGCGGTCGAGCAATTTTTCCGCCTTGGCCACCGATGCGTCGTGCGAGCGGCCCAGCACCTTCTCCTGCGCCAGACACAGGTTTTCGATGATCCGCAGATGCGGAAACAGCTCGAAATGCTGGAACACCATGCCGACCCGGGCGCGCAGCTTCGGCAGGTCGGTCTTGGGATCGTTGACCTTGATGCCGTCGAGGATGATCTCGCCTTCCTGGATCGGCTCCAGCGCGTTGACGCATTTGATCAGCGTCGATTTTCCCGAGCCCGAGGGGCCGCACACCACCACCACCTCGCCCTTGGCGACGCGGGTGGTGCAGTCCTTCAGCGCCTGGAACGACGGCCCGTACCATTTGTTGACGTGATTGATTTCGATCATGCTGCGCCCCTACCGGACAATGGCAATGCGTGCCTGCAGGCGCCGGACGCCGTAGGACGCGAGACTGGAAATGGCGAAATAGACCGCGGCCGCGAACAGGTACATCTCGACCAGCCGGCCGTCGCGCTGCGCCACCTTGCTGGCCGCGCCGAGGAAATCCGGGATCGACAGCACGTAGACCAGCGAGGTGTCCTGGAACAGCACGATGGTCTGTGTCAGCAGCACCGGCAGCATGTTGCGGAACGCCTGCGGCAGCACGACGTAGCTCATAGTCTGGCGGTAGGTCAGGCCGAGCGCGTAGGCCGCCGCCGGCTGCCCTTTGGAAATCGACTGAATGCCGGCGCGCATGATCTCGGAAAAATATGCCGCCTCGAACAGGACGAAGGTAATCAGCGAGGAGGCGAATGCGCCGACACGAATCGGCCGCGCCGCCCCCGTCAGCCATTGACCGATATAGGGCACCAGAAAATAGAACCAGAAGATGACGAGCACCAGCGGCAGCGAACGCATCAGGTCGACATAAATGCCGGCGATGCGGCCCAGCAGCTTGAAGCCGGACAATCGCATCAGCGCCAGCAAGGTGCCGAACACCAGTCCGCCGACGGCAGAGAGTGCCGTCAGCGTCAGGGTGAAGGTCATGCCGTCGAGAAACAGATAACCGAGCGACCGGCGGATGACATCGAAGTCGAAGTTGCTGAACATCAGATGACCTTCACTTCCCGGAAATGTAGCCGGGAATGGCCACCTGGCGTTCGAGGAAGCGCATGCCGATCACGACCACGACGTTGATGAGGAGATACAGCACCGTCGCGGCCGTGAAGGCCTCGAACACCTGAAACGAGAATTCCTGCATCGCGCGTGCTTCGCCGGTCAGCTCGATCAGCCCGATGGTGATCGCGACCGAGGTGTTCTTGATGGTGCTGAGAAATTCCGACGTCAGCGGCGGCAGGATCACACGAAAGGCAATGGGCAGCAGCACATAGCGGTAGGCCTGCGTCGTCGTCAGTCCGAGCGCGGTTGCGGCCATCTTCTGCCCGCGCGGCAACGAGCCGATGCCGGCGCGGAGCTGTTCGGCGACGCGCACCGACATGAACAGGCCGACACCGATCGCCGCGGTCCAGAACGGCGCGTTGGGCAGTTGCTTCATCCACAAGCCCGCCCCGCTCGGCAGCAGCTCCGGCAGCACGAAGAACCACAGGAACAGCTGCACCAGCAGCGGGATGTTGCGGAAGAACTCGACATAGCAGAAGCCGATCGTGGACGCGGCCTTCGAGGGCAGCGTCCGCATTACGCCGACGATCGTTCCGATCACCAGCGCAATGACCCAGGCCAGCAGCGCGGTCTTGATCGTCACGACCAGGCCCGACAGCAGCATGT